>CAMLGR010000060.1 GCA_946479615.1 uncultured Bacteroidota bacterium
TTAATTCCATTGATGATCGTCTTGATAGTATGCTCGAGACCGTTATGTGCAATGAATTCTTTGTACGATTGTACCGTTATGACAAATCCGCCGGGTACCTGCACCCCGAGTTGAACGAGGTGACGGATCATTTCTCCGAGTGACGCGTTTTTACCGCCCACAATATCGATATCATTGATTCCCACCTCTTCCAGGTTCAGCAACAATTCGCCAGGGGAAGTTTTCATGATCTTCAACAGCTTAATTAAGGAATAAAGTTTTTGAGTTGATCAAAAGTAGTCTGCGAACCCTGGAATAAATACTACGTTTATCTGTATTCTTAATACTATTTTTCAATTAGATGAGAGGAGAAAAATGAGAGGGTGTAAAGGCGCAAAGAATTGCGAAAACAAAAGAAATCCGGCATGATAATTCCTTCTTATGATGGTCTAAAATTCTATAGTCCGGCAAGGGTTTCACGCGGCGGGCGCGGCGGAGCAGCGGGTGTACTATGAATGAAATAGTTCAGAGGCATTCATCGACGAGGTGGAGCAGGGATTCGTAGTTGGCGCCGACTGCATCGGACAGGGCCATCTCACAGGTTTTCGCAGATGAATAATAGCCATTATAATTTTTTTGTTTCACTTCATCCGCTTCGGGCGCTGTAGCAGCGGCTGTCAGTTCAGGAAAGAGGAAACCGCGATCCCCGGCCATTCCACAACAACCCGCATGCAAAGGAACGTCTACCTGGCTGGCGCATTGCGATGCTACCGACATCATTTTTTTCTTCAGACCCATTTTCTCCAATGAACAGACCGGGTGCAATGCAATGGAAGATTTTTTTTCTTTGATGTGTACCCGTGGAAGAATATAATCGTGGAGATAATCGATGCTATCGATAATGTTCATTTGATCGAAGCGTGATTGATTCGCCGCATTGAGTACATGACGGCAATGTTGCAAGGTGTAGGTACAGGAACTCACATCGAGTATAACGGGGAATTTTCCCTGTTCGCTATCCTGCCAGAGTTGTTCGATGGTTTTATTGCACATGACAGTGAACGCCAATCCAAATCCTTTGGAAGAAAACAACTGGCCACAACAGGAGGAAGCAATCTGTTTGGGTATGATAACTCTCACACCCGCTTTCCCGGAGATATTTAAAAATGTTTCGTAGATATTTTTTTTATTCTTTACACCACCCATCATGCGGGAAATGCAGGACGGCATATATACGGCCGAATCCCGGAGGTTATTATTATCAACCGGCATACCGGATGATACCTTCAGAACAGATCGCCCCGGTGTCAGTAATTGATTACTCCATAACGGAAATGCAGGAATGATTTTTTTAATCCCGCCGGTCAACCTGCGCATAGCAGATGCGCCGAATATTTTATTGACCAGGTTTCCTGTTTTCAGTGCAAACGAAACAAGTGAAACCGTGGTCCTGAAATTTTTCGCTACCATCACCGCTATCCGGTTGGCAAAAGAACTATGATTTTCTCTTCGCAACCGTTTGACAAGATCACCGGTATTGATATCGACAGGGCAAGCCGTTGCACAAAGTCCATCTACCGCACAGGTATCCAACCCATCGTATTGATATTCCTTTGCCAGTTCTTTGAAAGCTGCTTTTTCTCCCCGTGCTTTCAGCATCGCCATTTCACGCCGCACTACGATCCTGCGCCTGGGTGTTAAGGTGATATTACGGCTTGGGCAAACGTGTTCGCAATAGCCACATTCGATACATTTATCAACTTCCTGTTCTACTGCGGGCAACATTTTAAGATCGCAGAGATGCGCGTTTTGATTACTATTGATGATCACTCCGGGATTCAATAGGTTTTCAGGATCGATGGCTCGTTTGAGCGCCGTCATGATCCTGTACGCATCGCCTCCCCATTCCGTTTCTACAAATGGCGCCATATTACGACCGGTACCATGCTCAGCTTTGAGTGTGCCATCATATTTTTTTACTACCAGGTCAACCACTTCACGAAGGAAAAGATCGTAACGGGTCACTTCTTCCGGTGTGTTGAAGGTCTGCGTGACTACAAAATGAATATTTCCATCTTTTGCATGACCGAATATGATCGCGTTGAGATATCCATGTTTTACAAAGAGCGATTGCAGATCGGTTATCGCATCGCCTAATTGATGAACAGGGAAAGCAATGTCTTCCAGTATCACTGCTGTTCCACTGGCTCTTACTGCACCTACTGCGGGAAACATTCCTTTACGCAGTTTCCATAAAAAGGCTTGCTCCGCACTATCCCTCGTGAACCGCACTTGCTCCAATAGCGATAATGTTTGCGCAACCGGCAGGAACAGATCGATCTGTTCCTGCAAGGCCGCATCCGAATCTGCCTGGTATTCTACCAGCAATGCGGCTGCATAGGGTGGCAATGATTTAAGAAGATCAGGTACGCCTTTTATATTTTCAATCGAACGAAGCGAAGCGCGGTCCATCAATTCCACGGCCTGCGCACCGGAAACAGACAATGGCACAATAGCGCGGCAGGCTTCGTACATATTTTCAAAATAAAGCAAGGCCGTGGCTTTGCAGGGATAATCAGCAATGGTATCCATTACGGCTTCTGCTATAAAAGCCAGTGTACCCTCCGCGCCGATCAATAAATGCGCAAGTATATCCAGGGGGTGTTCATAATCGAGTAATGCATTCAATGAATAACCAACTGTATTCTTGGTCTCGTATTTTCTCCTGATGCGATCATACAGGGAAGGAATTGCCAGTAATTCTTTTCGTGCATTCGAGATCACCTCACAGATCTGCGGGCATTCCAGTTCAAATCTTGCATAATCATTCTTTTGCTCTGTACTGAATTGTTTACCATCAGGAAGAATGAATCGGATATACCTGGTAGTATGATAAGAATTCAATTTCACCCCGCAGCACATACCGCTGGAGTTATTGGAAAGTATACCGCCGATCATGGCGGCATCGATGCTCGAAGGATCGGGGCCGATCTTTCTCCGGTATCTTTTTAAATGTGCATTGACCATGCCACCGGTGATACCCGGCTGTAGTCTTACCTGCGTTGCATTTTGTTCGATCCCTATTTTATTCCAGTACTGGCTGAGATCAACCAGGATGCCATCTGAAACAGATTGGCCGGATAAACTGGTACCACCTGTACGAAAGGTAAGCGGTATTTTATGTTGATGTGAGAATTGAAAAAGAGCAACGATCTCTTCTTCTTTTACCGGTTGAACAACTGCTTTTGGCCGTAAATAATAGAAGCCGGCGTCAGATGCATAGGAAACAAGATCGACCAATCTTGTTTTGATGCGTTCTTTGGGCAGAATATGTTCGAGTAGCTCGCCCGTTTTCATGGATGGAAAATATGATTTTTATAGTAGCGTTACAAACTATCAGCTGAGTTGTTTGACCAACTCCAGTAATTTTTCACGGATGCGTTTTTCTGCATCCATTTCCAGGAAACTGGTCCTGCATCTCCAGGTTTCATAGCCTCCTTTTTCAATTTCATGGGCCGGGGGAACATACCCTACAAAGTCATTGGCGAGGCATATCGTAAAGTAGTTATCGACAGGTTTGTTTTTTTTGAGCCATAATCCCGTTTCCGCAAAAAATTCCCCGCCCAATGCGCCGATGATACCTGAACCCAGTTTGATTGCCTGTACAGGAAAACCGATCTCACCAGGATATTCATACAGCAATACCTGTTCTCTTGCATACAGTGTGCGCAATCCTTCGTCAGTGGGTTTGGGACCAACGAACGGATTAAAATTTTCAAAATCGGTTTCTTCTACAATTTTTTTCGAAACAACAGCTTCCGCGGCAGATGGCTTCCGTGTACCGACCCTGATCTCTTCATAGATCGCAGTCAATACAGGCAACTTCTCCCATTCAATAGTAGCAAGCCCGGCTATTACTTTATCGGCCAGATCCCTTCCGATCAATTGGCTTTTAGCGTACTCTTCTTTGGGATAACGGTTGGATTGTACAAAATCCCAGATACTCGCTTCCCCGCTCGAACCATTGCTTAATATCCCTACAAATTCCTTCCCGGCAGAAAGTTTGGTGGTAAGATGATCGGCAAAATATCCGAAATAGTCGGCGGTAATGGTTCCATTTTTGCAATCACCTACATAGTGCATGGAGTAATTGGCCAAAATACTGATCCAGTTTCCTTCGGTATCTTTTATTGCCACAAAATTCAATTCGGGATCAACCACCGATGAGCGTTTGTCGATCTGGTGCTCATCACCAAATGGGTTTGTCTTAACTATATCCAGCTTACCTGTTACCGGGTTCCTCGCTTCATATCCCTGCTTCATATAAAACCGCCGGCCAACCACATGCTCAGGAACATTTATTTTACCATAACCGATCTGTGCAGGCTGTACTCTTTTTTGTGCTTCGGCCACAGCAGTTGCAATCAGCGAAGGAAGTTTCAATGTATAAGGCAGATCGGCGGCGCCCATGAGCAGGTCGGCAACGGAACCGCCATAATGGGTATGCGTTGCAGAGACCAGGATATTCGTGGCCGGTATGCTTGTCTTTTCAGTGATCAGCAATTTTACCTGGTCGATAAATGATTTTGACATCGCGCAGATATCAACTACTACAAACGCTGCTGTTGTTTCCTGCGTTTGCAATACGATGGCTTTTGCATACAAACTGTCATGAATGCGTTGTGCATAGTGAATGATGAAATCACCATTCATCAATGTGCCCAGCGGAGGTGTGATATCGACCCGCGCAGCTCCTGCCTTAAAAAAAGATTTCATTCCGGCTATTTATAAGTATGGCTCTTCAGAATTTACACCGAAAATAATTAACGCCATGCATGACGTAAAAATCTGAGCCAATTATTATGGAATATATTATCAATATCCGCTTCTTTGTATCCACGGCGGGAAAGGATCTCCTGGTATTTCTGCAGATCGGCGATCGAATTAAGGTCCCAGGGCGATTGTTCCGTTCCGAAGTTACCATCCAGGTCAGTTCCAAAAGCGATATGCTCACTATTACCAGCGAGCTGGCAGATATGATCCCAGTGATCTACCAGGTTTTCTAATTTTATATTCAACTGCCAGGGATCCGATACCATATCGATAAACCGTGAATCCATGGCCCAGCAATCGAGCATGCCACCAATTACCGCCTTTCGTTTGATCAATGTTTTTATCTGCTCATCGGTTAGCTGCCGTTGCGTTGCAGCAATTTTCCGAACGTTATGATGACTGGCCCAGACAGGTCCCTGGTATAAGTCCATAACTTGCTCAAAACCTTCATCGGTAAGATGTGTAACATCGAGGATCATGTTGAGTTTTCCCATTTCCTTCAACAACTCCACGCCTGCTGTCGTGAGACGGCCTTCGCGTTTGGTACCCGGTGCATAGCGACCCGGACCAAAATGCGAAAGACCGATCGCCCGCAATCCATATTCATAAGCACGTTCGATATAGGAAATACTTACAAATGAATCGGCTCCTTCTAGACTGAGAATATATCCAATGGGTTTTTTATTATCATCGATGGAAGTATCGTTCCATAATTTCAGATGAGCTTCCAGTTGCTGCAGATTGACGATCTGCACCATTTCATCTATTGCTTCCATTTCCCGGTACCAGGCCAGTTGTGCCTGTGTCATGGCCCATGCCTGTGCCGGCGAGTTCCAGCCTGATACCGCACCCCCTCCACCGGCGGGTGCATATTTCGCCAGTTGCGTTGCTACGACCAGCCCGATCTTTCCTTTGCGCAATTCAGGTAAACAAACCGTTCCTCTTCCCCTGTCGTTCTTATCTTTCAAATGCATTTCACGTTCCCTGATCTTATCCAACGGAAGTGTCAGGTCGCGGTTCCATTCAATCGCGTTCATGGCCAGATCCAGGTGCGCATCTATTATAAACTTATTCATATATCGTTGTCTGAATTACCAAAAGGGTATTTCCTGATGATCTCCTGTATCTGGTAACTGTATTTACGGAATGTTTCATTCCATTTTTCCGTATCACCATCTTTATATTGATAAAACCCCTTGTTATTTTCTATACCAAAATAACCCTGGCGCACGAGGTTGCTGAAAAATTCAGGTATCTGCCTGGCTTTGCATAATTCAGGATTGAGTTCTTTCATTACTTCTCCATAGCCGGCAGCTCCCATCAAATCCATGTACCGGAAATTACCGGCAAAAGAAAGATAATAGCCCGGATCATTGCGGCAGGCACGATCGATATCTTCTATCGATGCATAACCATTCTCTACCAGGAAAAATGCTTCGCGCGCGATGGCGCTTAACATTTTGGAGCGGATACCCAGGTCACCGGCAATAATGTAAGGATCTTTTTTCCAGTACTCCTTCGCATGCTGGCTGAAAGCAGCTACCAATGCCGCATCTGTTCTTTCATTGGCAATCAATTCAAGGAACATGGTTGTATGTGCCGATTCGGACCAGTTCGCACCTAATATCCGGCCGGGATAAAGAGCATGTTCCTGGATCGATTCAAGCGGGATGCTTTCTGTACTGATGGCGATGACAGCCTCTTTCGAAAGCAGTTTCTCCAGCCGGCTGATTATGATTTCTTTTTCATTGAGATCTTCATTCGTGATAGCGATCCCCATACCATAATCTCCATCGGCTTTGCCCGTATTGCCATCAATTATATCCAGGTCCTTTTGCTGCAATTTTTTATAGGCCGGTAATTTCAGATCGGCAAGATGGATATTGATCCCATTCAATGCCTGTTCCGGATCGTTTGTTAGTAAGGTTATTTTATGACCTGCCTGCAAAAGACACACCGTTATACTGAATACCAATTTTCCATTGCCGGTTACCAGAACCGGCTTTTTCCTGAACCCAACATTTTCCATCTTACTATTTTCTGGTGGTTTTAGTTTATCTCATTTATTTTATATCCTGCAATACCCGGCGGGCTGTCTTCACCGCATGATCGATATCCTTTTCTACGTGTGCTGCACTGATATATACCAATCCCCGGCCAATGATCCTGATACCTGCATTATGCATGGCCGCTATGAATTTTCCGAGTTTGATTTTATCATAGGTAAATGTGTCCCTGAAATCTTTTATCGCATCCAGGTGTGTAAAGGCGATATGGAACATCGGTCCCGGACCCTGCACGATCATTTGATGACCGCTGTCTTTCGCTGCCTCCTGAAGACCCTGCATCATTTTCTTTCCCAATTGAAAGATCCGGTCGTAGGGCTTTTCTTTTTCCAGTACTTCTATTGTTGCAAGTGCAGCAGCAACAGGTGCATTGCCCGAGTTCATCGTACCTGCATGGATCACTTTTGCTTCTTCGATCAATTGCATCCATTCTCTTTTCCCTACAATGGCACTGATCGGGTAACCGCTTCCCATTGCTTTGGCGAAAATGGATAGATCAGGCGTGACGCCGAAGTATTGTTGTGCGCCGCCAAGTCCAAGCCGGAAACCAGTGATGACTTCATCAAAGATCAGGGCGATGCCATATTGATCGCAGATAGTACGCAATCCCGCCAGGAACCCGTCGGCGGGAAGTATGCAACCGCTATTACACATGACAGGTTCTGTGATGATGGCGGCAATATCTTTATATTCTTTGGCAACAATGGATTTCACTAACTCAAGATCATTCCAGGGCAAAGTGATGAATTCATCTTTGGATGCTTCGGGCAGCCCCTGTGACCATGGATAGACCTCCGGTTGTTCACGGCTGCCCAATGCCTCTTGCGAAGGAGCGGAAATCGCCCAGCATACATTATCCATCCAGCCATGATAATGTCCTTCGAAGCGAAGGAATTTTTTTCTTCCAGTTTTTGCCCTGGCTACACGAAATGCAGTTTGTACTGCTTCAGAACCATCAAGGCAAAAACGCAGCAATCCGGCGGAAGGGATCAACTGTTGCAATTTTTCAGCAAGCTCTATCTCGCGGATATGTTGCCCCGCATAGATCTGTCCTTTGGCGGAATATTCTTCAACGGCTTTCAATACATGAGGATGCGAATGACCAAGAATCAGTGGCCCCTGACTTAGCGTGAAATCGAGGTATTCGTTCCCGTCTGCATCATAGATGCGACTGCCGGCGCCATGTGTATAAAAAATAGCATGGGGATGATTGTATTTCCTGAATTCAGATGATACGCCTCCGGCTAACACTTTCTTTGCACGATCCAGCAATAACGCAGACTGATTATATTGAATTCTTTTCATAATTAAACGGGAAATTTTATCGATATGGCTCTGCCTGCAGGACAACAGGATGTCTTGCCAGTCAACATTGTTATTGGCGCATCATGATCCTGAAGACGACACCGCTTTCTCTGTTGCTTCAGAAGGATATAGTTCCGCAAGCCAGTAGATATCTGTGTTGTATAAAGCAAAAGCTTCGTTCCATTCTTTTGCTTCTTCTTCAGTATAGGTATAAAGGCCCTGTAAACTTTTCACTCCTTTCAGTTCCGCTTTCAGCATCTGCTTCATCAGTGGCGGCACTTCATCAGTGTTGGATAGATTCGGGAAAAGATTATTGAATGTTTCGGCATAATCTTTCAGACCGGTAAAATCCATTCTTCTGAAGATCCCCATCAGGGTCATCCAGGAACCAAAATCATATTTCAATGCCTTGTCTGCATCTTCGAGTTTTACATTGTGCGTTTCTACCAGGTGCAGGGCTTCCCTGTACAAGGCATACATCAGCCGGTTGGTAATAAATCCGCGTATATCCTTACGAAGAAGCGTAGGCTCTTTTCCCCAATGATGCGCCAGCTCAAATACCCAGTTGGCATTTTCGATCGCCGTCTGACTACCACAGGTGATCTCCAGAAATCTTGTAGCATAAGCCGGTTCCGCCCAATGCACACCGAGGAATCGTTCAGGATGACTGATCAGTTTTTGTAAAATACCGATCGGTATGGCAGATGTATTACTGGCAATGATGGTGTCTGCTCCAACTACAGCAGTGATGCAATGGTATACTTTTTCTTTGATCTCTTTTTTCTCGATAACGCATTCCAGCACGAAACGGCAGCCAGCCAGTTCTTCATACTCTTCGGTGACGGTGAGGCGTAACAGGTAATCATCGATGGATTGATCGAGCAGACCTGCGCTCTCGGATAAGTGTAATTGTTCGCGGATGCGTGAAGACGCTCCTTCCATATCATCAGGCCTCGGCGCAATGGCTTTTACATGATGTCCCGCAATCAGCAGGGAAGTAATGATACTGCAGCCCATAAGACCCAGACCTACAACACCTACATTTATTTCCTCTGCATTGATTTGTTTTGTTCCCATGGGCCTGTCTATAATTTAACGATACAATCAATTTCAACTTTTATTCCTTCCGCCAGTACCGATTGCACGGTGGTTCTTGCCGGCCTGATACCGGAGAAGTATTGTGCATATACTTTGTTATACCGGTCAAATTCATTGATGTCGGCGAGGTGCACTGTACATTTCACCACATCGTCCATGGCGGCTCCTGCTGCTTCTATAATGGCTTTGATATTATCCAGCGTACGCGTGGTTTCTTCTTCAATAGTACCCAGCACAAACTTCGAGGTCTTGAAATCCACCGCGGCCTGTCCGCTTACAAACAGGAACCCGTCGACGATCACTCCATCGGTATAAGCACCTGTTACAAAACCTGGATCACGATCCGGATGAACCACTTTTCTCTTTTTTTGCATACTGTGTAAGAATTTGATGCTTTATTGTTATACGTTCCCCTGGTCCTGCTGCCAGGACGATACCACGGTACCTACCAAAAGTAATTGTCACACTCTTTTTCATCTATTACTTTCGTTCACATTTATAATACTATTTTTTATCACTCAGTATGTTGCGTGGCAGGCTCAGTCACCTGCTGCCTGGATAAGCGCCCTGATATAACCCAGTGCATATCCCCATTGGGCCAACTGGCTGGTATCGCCCGTAATCGAAGGGCTATGGTCGGGAACGATACCCCGGGAATACCCTGATTTTTTTAACGCAGTCATCGCAGCAGGCATATCAACGGCTCCTTCATCGATAAAGGTTTCGTAATAGGCAGTTGATCCACCAACACGTTCGGATCTTGCATTGCGGAAATGAACATGATTAATACAATCTCTTTTTGAAAAATACCGGATCAGTTCAACAGCATCTCCACCCAGTTGCCCGGTAACGCCTGTATCGAATACAATGCCGTTGGCAGGAGATGGTAAAAAATTCACCATGCGTTTCCATTGCGCGATAGTTGCAAAAGGTTGCGCGATCCGGCGGTACGCTCCAACCGGTGGATCATTGGGATGTAATGCAAGCCGCACATTAGCAGCATCGGCTACGGGAATGACAGCATCAAGAAAATACTGCATCCGTTTCCACATCATCTCTTCGCTTACAACACCGATCGATGGCAATGCGGAATGATCTTTTACCAGTTTCTCATCGAACGCCCTGTAAGTCGATCCTCCCCTGCCGGGTTTTGCATACAATCCTTCTACATTTCGTAATCCATAAAAATTATACAGCAATATGGGTATCTTCAATCGTCCTGCTATGCGTATCGATTCACAGACCTGCGCGATATCTTTATCGCGGTCGGCATTACCCAGTATCACATTGGGAAAACTATGCAGGTATACCGATCCTACTTTAACACCGGCCGATTCAGCTTTATCAATGAGCTGTTGTACTTCTTCTTCTTTCCAGGGACCGGACAATCCTGCCGGCGGCCCGCCGATGCCGCCCCGCGATTTGTCGAATCCGGTCATCACTGCACCTTCCGTCAATGAAGGATCGACAGCCTGGCCTTGTGCAGGCGGAAGGCTGGTACAGATCCATTCCACGCCGATCTGTTTCATGAATTGCAGCAAGGCATGATTGTTCACATCGGCATCGAGACCTAATTTCATTGCCGGTTTTGCAATATCACGATCAATATTATTGCCGGTAAAATTCAATCCCGGCAAACTCATGCCACCTGCCAGCAGGCATCCCGATTTAATGAATGATCTACGGTCGAGGTTGTCGTTAGGCATGAATCGATGAATTAAAAAGGATGCTTATACTTTTATCTTGACAACTACTTTCAATACTTCGGCTGCATCGCCCCAGTTACAGGATGGCACATGCCCATCCTGCGGAAATAATAAGGTGAAATCGCCTTCTCTCATCTGGTAAGGCATTCCTTCGGGTATAATGCCATACAAAGCAGCATCATCCTGTTCGCTGAATGGCATCGTAACATTTGTCAATAAAGGAAGCGGCGCCCAGTATACTACTTCACGGCCACGAACGATATAATGCAGATCGATGTACTGACGATGTGCTTCATACTGACGTTCCTCGATAGGCTTCGTCATATGTTGCTGAACGAATGCATAAATTTCTTCTCCATCGATTTCATAACGGCCAACGGGTGTTGACTTATCCACTCCGCGTAGAAAGGCAAATGCCTTTTCAAACCGGGGAGAAATGGCGTTGTATTGTTTCGATTCGCTGAGCGTATCCAGGATCATGATAATTTTATTTGATGATATATATTTTATAAATGAGCGATCAGTATCCCTGTGTCTTACTGGTCGGATTCAGTAAAGGTTCTTTATTCACAAACCGGCGAAGATTTTCACCCAGCAGTTTCACCATCACGGGCCAGAAATCCTTGTATACTCCTGACATATGCGGCGTCATGATAAGACCAGGCACATCGAAGAAATAATGATCAGGAGGCAATGGTTCTTTGACAAAACAATCTACGGCAGCTGTTGCCCGTTCACCGTTGCGCAGAGCATTTGCCAGCGCTTCTTCCTGCACGATACCCCCGCGTGAAATAATGATCATGCCGGCACTCTTCTTCATCAATTCAAATTGTTGCTTACCGATCATGCCTTCGGTATTCGGTGTGCTCGGTACTGTGATCACCACGAGATCGCATAGCGGCAGCATTTCATTCAACTGGTCTGGCGAAAACCATCTTTCAGGAATTGTCCCTTCCGGGTCGCCTGTTCCCGGCCATGCATTATATCCATCATCTTTTTTAGATTTCGGATTTTGTTTCAAACAAAAAATGCGCATACCTAATGAATGCAATTGCCTGGCAGATTCTCTCCCGATGCTTCCATACCCGATAATACCTGCTGTCAATCCCCTAGATGTAGTAGCCGCCAGTGCGCCCCGGTTGGGCCAGGTATGAGTTGGTTTGAATTCTAAAATCTCCGGCATCCGGTGAAGCATCATTAACCAGGCGCAGGTGATGTATTGTGCGATAGGAACTCCATGCGTTCCACTTGCTGTAGTAACCGGTATGTTTGTTTGCACGATCGGGTGACCGAGCAATTGATTGGCGCCGGCTGAAAGCAGCTGCACCCATTTCAGATCGGGCCATGCCGAAAGATCGCGTGGCACCTGCTCGGTTACCAGCACTGTCACTCCTTTTCCATTTAATTGATCGGCCGGAGCAAACGTATATTCGATAACGAGACCAGGATAAGCAGCTTCCAGGTACTGCCGGTGCTCATTGGTAAAATCGTATGTAGTATTGATCAGTAGCTTCATATAGTATTAAGTGCGTTCACCGGATTTAGGTATGAATTTATATTTTTCGATCAGTTCATCCGGCAGGTGTACACCAAGTCCGGGCGCTGATGGGATACCTACTTTACCATTTTTAAGTACCAGTTTATCGATCATCAGGTCATTCTGTACACGATGCGATGCGACCACATGCTCTAACCAGTCGACCGAATGCGAAGCGGCAGACAGGTGCCAGGAAGCAGCCAGTGATGGGCCGACAGATGCACCGGTATGTATCGCCGTACTGATATTGTATGCTTCTGCATGATGGATGATGCGGACTGTTTCCTGCAGACCGCCAACAAAACCAATATCGGGCTGGATCATATGCACAGCGCCACCGGCAATCAATGCATGAAACTGGTCAAGACCGCAAAGACTTTCACCACCGGCAACCGGTATGGGAGAACGGGCCGCGAGTTCGCGATAGCCGTCGATATTCGTATACGCTAATGGTTCTTCATAAAAACGCAGGCGATAAGGAGCTAATGCTTCCGCAGTAGCGATCGCTTCTGTAACAGGAATCGGGTTAGGAACACCACCCTGGTGGCCATCGATCGCAAAATCGATCTCTGCCCCGAATTCTTTACGCAATCTTTCAAATGCCTGCACGAGTGTTTCTATTCTTTTTGAGAAAGGAAGCGGATGTGGCTGCAAGCGTCCCTGTGATTCGCCTGCCTGCTGTGCTTTCACCTGGTAAAACCCGGTTGAAAATTTAGTGGATGTATACCCCATCTTTACATAGTTCTCTACTTTGCGGACCATATCATCGAAGGGTAATACAGAGGGGCCGCCGGATGCATACACCGGTATCTCTTCGCGAACCTTGCCCCCGAGTAATTGATACACGGGAAGACCCAGCGCTTTTCCTTTAAGATCCCATAAGGCAAGTTCAAGACCGCTGATCACACTGCGGCCGGCACCGGAACGGGCCCACCATACAGAATCATCCATCATGGCCCGTGTAAGCGCTGTCGTATCCATAGGATCTTTGCCAACGAGTACAGGCTTGAAATATTCAACGATGGAAGGAACTGCATCGGGTGCAAAATAGCCCCAGGTTGTTTCGCCGAGACCATCGAGACCGCTATCTGTCTGGATGCGAATGATCGCTGCAGAGTGAAGCATGGTAGGAAACGAAGGATCATTATCCCATTTGAACGTTAACAGGTGAGTAACGAGGTTTGTAATCTTCATGAGTTAGTAATGATAATTTATTTTGATCCGCTTTGTCTCAAAGGTAATTTCTGACTACTGTACAATTCTTCAACTATCGTTTGGATTTGCAATACTATTTTTCAGCCGGGCAATAAGCAGTCAGGCAGCCGGCAGTTGGATCCTGTAATCAGTAAGTTTACGTCCGTACATAGCAGGGAATTTCTGCCAGCAACTATTGAATGCCGGCTGCCTGGCTGCCAACTGCCAACCGGGAACTGTTCTTCCTTATATATTTATGATACTATTTTTCATAAAATCAGGCCCGCCGATACGCATATCCTCTTATTTATTTAGATTACGCCTATAATACTACGCGCATGAAGGCGATTGAAATGCGGTTACCGCGCGGTTACGATAATTCGTTCGTGGTTTTCCGGGAAAAAGGGAAGTTCTTTCCGGCTCCCTGGCATTACCATCCCGAATATGAACTGGTGCTTGTCACTAAAAGTACGGGCCGCCGGATGGTCGGCGATCATATCGGTTATTTTGAAGATGAGGACCTTGTTTTCCTGGGACCCGGTCTGCCTCATGTATGGGTAAACGATACGGAGTATAACGATCAGTCAGACCTGGAAGCAGATGCCATCGTTATTCACTTTGAAGGCTCTTTCCTGGGAGAGGATTTCATCAATATCCCCGAGATGGAAAACTTCCGGAAGTTTCTCAAATTATCCAGCCGGGGTATGGCGATCAAAGGTGTCACCCGCAAAAAGATAAATGAGCTGATGAAAAAAATGATGCAGGCCGATTATGGCATGCTCCGTTTATCATTGCTGTTGAAAATATTTGATGTGCTCTCCGATTATCCTGAATACGAATCACTGGCCAGCCCGGGTTACCTGCTCCAGACACGCGCCGGGAATGATGCGGATCGTTTCAGCAAAGTGACGGAATATATCATGCGGAATTTTGACCGCGATATTGCACTCCCGGAGATCGCTGGTGTGGCGAATATGGCGATGACGACTTTCTGCAATTTCTTTAAGAAATACTATGGAGTTACGTTCGTGGAATACCTGCATGCAGTGAGGATCGGTCATGCATGTAAATTATTAAGCGAAAAGAACCAGGATACGGTGATCGATATTGCTTATGAATGCGGATTCAATAACCTCGCCCATTTCAACCGGCAGTTCAAACGGTTGAAGAAGATGACACCAACTGAATATAGAAAGATCGTAAATATCTGATCTATTGAGAGGTGTAGCCGCCATCGATCACAATGGCCTGTCCGGTAACACCGGCAGCAGCATCACCCGCGAGGAATAAGGCATACGCCGCTATCTCGGCCACAGACAATAATCTTTTTTGCGGGACAAGCGGGTAGATGACTTCCTCCAGTACTTTATCAACCGATATATTTCTTGTTGCCGCCAGACCGGCCAACTGGTTCCGCACCAGTTCCGTTTCTACATACCCGGGGCAAAGTGCATTGACCGTTATATTATGTGTGGCTCCTTCGAGTGCTGCTACTTTGGTAAGACCGATCACACCATGCTTGGCACTGTTGTATGCGGCTTTGCCGGCAAATCCTACCAACCCATTGATAGAAGCCATATTGATGATCCTTCCAAAACGTTGCCGCTTCATGATAGGAAATACATTTTTTATCGCGATGAAAGGAGCAGTGAGCATGATCCGGAGCATCAATTCAAATTTATCGACCGGGAAATCTTCTATCGTTGACACATGCTGAATACCCGCATTGTTGATCAGCACATCGATACGTTGCCATTTTTCATGCGCCGATTGCAGGGCCGAACGTATATCCGTTTCTTTGGTAACATCACAACGTATACCAATTACTTCTGCACCAGCGCTACTCAATTTTTCAACAGCACTGTTCAATTGCGTTTCATTGATATCACTGATGACTACCCTGGCACCTGTTTTTGCAAATGCCGAAGCCATTTCAAACCCGATACCTGCCGCAGCGCCTGTGATAAAAACAACCTTGCCTGTCATGATATGTCGTTATGAATAATCAATACATTTTTACCAGCTTGTCCATCCGCCATCGACCGGTAAATTTTGCCCGGTTATATAGGAAGCTGCATCGGAGAGAAGAAATGCAACCGCTCCTGCTATTTCTTCAGAGCGACCGATACGGCCCATTGGTGATTTGCTGGAAAGCCGCTCAATGAAACCAGGATTATTTTTTTGTACATCGGGATTGGGAAAAGGTCCCGGCGACACACAATTGCACCGCACATTATTTCTTCCCCAATGAACAGCGAGATAACGTGCCATCTGGATCAATGCTGCTTTGGTAACACCATACTCGATCGGGTTCTTGATCATCGGCTCCACATAAGGATCGGGATAAGGCGATACCATTCCATACATACTTGAAAACAATACCAGGCTGCCCCTCCCCGCTTTTGCCATTTGCATACCTACTTCACGCACGAGCAGGAACGGCGTGGTCAATGCGCCATGATTCACCCGGTCGAAGTCTGCTTCTGTGAGATCTTCGAGCTTTGTACCCGCATAAGCCGCGGTAAGATTTACATACCCATGCGGTATACCACGTTGTTTGATCTGTTGTTCTACAAACGCTTTTATAGCGCTGCCATCATTTGCATCGAGAGTAAAAGGAGTAACCTTGTCTTCCAGTTTTTCTGTTTGTACAAAACTGGCCGCTTTATCCTGCAGGTCCACACAAAGCACGGTAGCGCCTGCTGCTGCCAGCAATTTCACCGTAGCCTGCCCGAGATATCCTGCGCCACCGAATACCCAGATATCTTTTCCTTCGAGCGATAATATAGCAGCTGTATTCTTATTCATAAAAAATCAGTTAGCTGATCAGGCGTTCAATCCGCCATCCATTAAAATATTTTCTCCATTTATATATGCCCCTGCTTCCGAGGCGAGCAATACGATCAATCCTTTGATATCATCTTTGTTCGCCATCCGGCCCAGCGGTACTTTTTTCGTATAGTTTTCCAGGAAACGCGCTGGTTGGTTATTGAATAATCCACCCGGACTGATACAATTAACACGCACATTTTTTCCTGCCAGCATTTTTGCCAGGTAACGGGTAAGGTTTAACAACCCTGCATTGTGAAAGAAGTAATCCGGTGGCAGGCTTTTGTTCATTTCCGTGCCTTCATAGTTGGAAAGATCGGGACCAAACATGCCCATCATCGAACCGATATTAATGATACTGCCGCCTTTACTTTTCGTGATGAGGTCAGCCATCTCACGCAATATATCCATCATGCCCGTAGCGTTGACACGCATGGATTCTGCAAATTGTTCGATCGGCGCTTCATAGCTGCCCATGGGCCTGGACACAGCATTATTTACAAATCCATGCAATGCACCGAATTTATTTTCGATCTGTTTGCGAAGCTGTAATACAGACGAATGATCTCCCTGGTCTACCTGCATTGCATATACATCAAATCCTTTGCTGCGGAAATCAGCTGCGACCTGTTCTCCCTGTTCAACATTGCGTGAAGCAATGATGACGGTAGCATCCGCTTCCACCAAACCTTCCACGATACATTTTCCATAATTGCCCGCTCCACCTGTAACAAGGATGATCTTATTTTTCAGGCTGAACAGCTCTTTAACATTCATAGACGTTGTTTATAAATAAATTATTTTGCCGCCGGCTTTCAGGCTTTCATCAGCCGCGATCAATGTACGGATGATCGCTTCTGTTTTATCAAATGAGAACCGTGGCTTGCCTTCCTGTACCGACCGGATAAATTCAATGATATTATCCCGGAACATGGAATATGAATTTTTGATCTCCACTAACCGCCATCCTTTTTGCCCGAAGATGGAGAACTGCAATACAGGAGTAATATCCATGTACATCTGCAGCATTACGGTTGTCCCGTTCTTAAATTTCAATTGCACAATGTCTTTCCCGGCTTCGCCGATATGTTTAATCCAATCGGGCTGCGGATCACCCAGCAAACTGAAAATACCTTCGAGCAGGTGCACCCCGTATTTGGGCCAGTCTTTTTTCCCGACTGCCGTAATGAGTTCGATTTGTCCCAGCGATGCAAGTTCCGTTTTTGCTGTCCTGCACTCGGCCGAATAACGCATCGAGGAACAGGACATGATGAATTTACCTTTCGCCTGTTCTTCCTTATAATAATCAAGATCGGCCGTTGTCATTGCCAGCGGCTTATCGATAAAAATGGGAATACCGGCATTGATAAAAGGGCGTGACATCTCCACATGAAATTCAGGATCGTCGCGGGAAAGAATGACTGCATCTACTTCGGCGATCATATCCGTGATATCGTTACAGATATGTTCGATACCTGCAGCACCGGCAATGCTTTGAGATATTTTCCGGTCCTGCGTCCATACATGCGTGACTTTTACAGAATTGATACCAAGTGTATCTTTATTTGCCTGAAGGTAAGCGGCCACACCAGGATAACCCACTCTTGTAATTTCATCGCCATCGAATACGCCGTTGATGATAGCCGACCATGAATAAGGATGGGCATTCCCCTCACTCATTCCTATGATACCAATTTTTGTCATGTTGTCTTTTTACTAATTATACCAGCCATCCCTTTTTACTCCATTCTGCCAGGTTGAGAAATTCCGGTTCGGGGTAAGCGAGTTTTTTAAGTTGTGTGACCATCTGCCTGTCGAGATAACCGCCTTCCACCGCTTTCAATGAATCGGATAAATATTCCAACCTATCCATACCGATAAGTACTGACGATATTTCGGGAAATGCTAATGCGAATTTGATGGCCAGCGCCGGCAGATCGGGATAGGAATAATTCAAAAAGGAATGATATTGTTTGATATGTGCTTCTACATTCTTCAATGCCGGGTGCAGATCATTCGCCCTATTGCTAAGCAATCCTTTTAATAACACCGACCTGATCACGATGCCGATACCTTTTTCACTGGCAGCAGCAAATAAAGCGCCCTGTTCCTGGTTCAATAAATTGAAGGGCAATTGTATCACATCCCAGCAACCGCATTCGATCGCTTTTTTTGTTTCTTCCGCAGTATAGGTAGAAACGCCTGTGGCGCGGATAATACCCGATCGTTTTAAACGCGCAAATATTTTCGCGATGTCAGCGTTGCCGAGTATCTCCATATCTGCCTGGTGCAGCATGAATACATCGAGGTATTCGGTTTGCAGTTCGGTCAGACTTTGCTGCCAGGAAGAATCGATGATCTTTTTTAATCCCGCATACCCGGGTAATTGTCCATTGCCATCGCGCAAATGCAGGCACTTGGTAGCGAGCACTACTTTGCTTCTGCGATCGCGGAAGGCTTTACCCATGATCGATTCACTTTTACCATATAGCCTTGCCGTATCGAAAAAATTAATACCCGACTGTAAAGAGGCATGAAGCAAGCGGATCGATTCCGTTTCGGTGATCATGTGATCGGCGCTATGAATACCGATGCCATAAGGCATCCCGATCTCTACCCCTCCGAATGCCAGTTCTGACACACTGATCCCTGTACTTCCCAATTGTCTTTTATTCATAAAAGCAAACGCTAATTTTCGAGATAGGAACTCTTTGATGTATTAGCAGGTGATTTTTTAAACGCATTTGAAAGATCCTGGAAATAATTTTTCACTCCTACCACATCTGCACCGATACTGACAAACTGGTAACCCATCGCAAATAATTCATCGATATTACCTGGTCCGCCCACAGTACCTGCAAATTTTCCATATTTCTTCGCGATAGCCGCCACCTGTTTCCTTGTTTCAGCTATCTGCGGATGATTCCATTCGCCGGGCGCACCGATGCTCTGGCTGAAATCACCGGGACCAAAGAATAACATATCAAATCCATCGAGTGCCGCAATAGCTTCGATATCTTTTAAAGGTTCTTTATCCTCGATCTGTAATATCACAAACCGCTCTTCATTGGCTTGCTTCAGGTAATCAGTAAAATCGAGCGCAGTATACGCGCCATCTGAATTACCTCCATCGATAGGACGCATACCAACCGGATGAAAACGTGTCATCGAAACAACATTCTTTGCATCTTCCAAACTCATCACATGCGGAACCATGATGCCGGTAGCATCGAGTTCGAGCGGACGTATATAATCGCTGTAGCTGCCGCGGGCCACCCGCACCATCAGATCTGTATCGTGTGCTTTGGTCGACCATACACAGGAAGCCACCATCGACCAGTCGAGTGCGATATGTTCCTGGTCGATCCATACGCAATCAAAACCTGTAATAGCCGCTATTTCCGGGATACGCGGATCAGACAGATTGATCTTTATACAGCTGACATTTTCACCGGCTCTTAATTTCCTGAGTACCCTGCTTGGCCGCATTTTCATATTGATATATTTAAGTGGTCAGTATGGATTGTTATACTGTATGACGTTTAAAGGTAACTTTATCGCCCGTCAGGCACCCCTGTTTTTGTTCATATTTCTAATACTTTTTTCAGGCAACGCAGATGACCGTTAACGGCCACCGCCCAGTTCCAGCAAGCCGAGTTGCACAAGGGCGATCCGCCAATAGCTGGCTACGACCAGGCGACCAGCCGTGTTTTCATGCACATGGTCCTTTCTCAATACTTCGTATTCCGGCAACAGGTTTCCTTTTTTATCGGCCAGGGCAATAGTATGTCCATTGAAACGGTAATCGACGCCCGTGATCGGGTGCTTTCCTTTTCCCATGATCGCTTCATTCATGGCCAGGTATTTTTTGTAGGATAATTTCCCCTGTTCTTTAAATACTTCCATGATCCGTTCGCGGTCAGGCGTCATGGTTGCAAGAATCACTTTGGCACCGGGTTTCCTGGTAAGATTAATGGTATCGATCATTTTCTGATACCGATACAAAGCCGAATCGAGCGGGTCGGCAGGCCGCAGATCATTCAATCCTATTTCTACCATGATCCAATCCACCTGCGATTTATCGGCATATGATTTCCATAATGCCAGTTGCTGGTAAATAGTATGTCCCGGCACTGCCAGCGAATGACAGGAATAGCCCTGCGCAATTTCTTCAGGCGTGAATAATAATGCAGCTACCGAAGCGCCATTCAGGTAACGCGCCACTGTACTATTGCCGATCGCAACACCTTTGGTAGGTTTAACAGCACCAGTTGGTATTACTGCCTGTACGGAACTGGTGGCAACATGCGATCCTGAACATTGAGCAAAAGCAATAACAATGATTACAGCGAACAGTATGTATTTTATTTCCTTCATCATGTAAGAATAAAATGAAATTATCTGATAAAAATCAGTCGTTCTTTATAGTCCCAGTACTTTTTTTATAAATGCCATATCGGTTCCTGCATCGGCAAAATCATCGAAGGCCTTTTCGGTAACGCGGATCGTATGCGCTTTGATAAACGCAGCTCCTTCTTTTGCTCCATCTTCCGGGTGCTTGATCGCACATTCCCATTCCAGCACCGGCCATCCCTCGAAATCATAAGCAGCGAGTTTACTGAATATTGATTTGAAATCCACCTGCCCATCTCCCAATGAACGGAAGCGCCCCGCGCGGTTGATCCAGTTCTGGTACCCACCATATACGCCTTGCTTACCTGTTGGATTGAACTCTGCATCTTTTACATGGAACATCCGTATGCGTTCATGATAATGATCGATATAGGAAAGATAGTCCAGGCATTGCAATACAAAATGCGATGGATCGTACAACAAACACGCGCGTGGATGGTTGCTCACTCTTTCCAGGAACATTTCATAGGTAACGCCATCATGCAGGTCCTCACCGGGATGGATCTCGTAACAAAGATCGACACCGCTTTTATCGAATGTATCAAGAATGGGCGTCCATCGTTTGGCCAGTTCAGCAAATGCTGTTTCTACCAAACCCGCAGGTCGCTGTGGCCAGGGATATACTGTTTGCCAGAGCAAAGCGCCGCTGAAAGTAGCACAGGCATTCAATCCTAAATGTTCAGATGCTTTGGCTGCATATTTCAATTGTTGTATTGCCCACTCCGTTCTTGCTTTGGAATTGTTGTGAACGGCTGCAGGCGCAAACCCATCGAACAATGCATCATACGCAGGATTTACTGCTACGAGCTGTCCTTGCAGGTGCGTGGAAAGTTCAGTGATCTCCAAACCGGCGGCATTGACAATACCTTTGATCTCCTGTGCGTATGTTTTACTTTCCGCTGCTTTCTGCAGATCGATACAGCGGCTGTCCCAGGTGGGAATTTGCACACCTTCGAAACCGATGGATTTTGCCCATTTACAAACCGATGCCAATGTATTGTACGGCGCTTCGTTGCCCATGAACTGCGCCAGGAAAAGACCGGGCCCTTTCAGTGTTGTCATTTTATTACGATGATTTGTTAAGAAATCATATTTACTTCATGATAAATTATTCCGATACAAATGCTGTCCATTTCTCTTTGCTGGCGCCGCTTTTTACTACCGTATCAATGAATGCCATACCGCGGATGCCATCTTCCACACCAGGAAAATCCAATGCTTCTGCCGGCGCCGTTTCATTATCAAGTTTAGCGGAAAGCGAAATAGCAAAATTGCGGTAGAGATTTCCGAAGGCTTCGAGATAACCTTCAGGATGACCACCGGGTGTACGGGAGTTATGAATGGCATTGCCGGAAAGCCGTCCCCTGTAATTCGACCCGGCCCGGATCACTTCTTCCGGTTTATCCAGCCATTTTACCCATAATGTATTGGGCTCCTGTTGCGCCCATTCCAATCCGCCGTTCTCACCATACACACGAATCTTCAACGCATTTTCTTCACCGGCAGCTACCTGTGATGCCATCAATACACCATTCGCACCGTTATCGAATTTAAGAAGGATATTACCATCATCATCCAACCGACGGCCTTCTACCATTATATTCAGATCGGCGCACAGGTGTGTTACTTTCAAACCCGACATGTATTCCGCGAGTTGCAATGAATGCGTTCCGATATCACCCATGCTTCCGCATTTACCTGATTTCTTTGGATCTGTTCTCCAGGCAGCCTGCGGATTACCTTCTTTCTCTGAAAGACGGCTCAACCAGCCTTGTGGGTATTCCACATATACTTTCCTGATCTTTCCCAATGCGCCGGACCTTATCATTTCTTTTGCCTGTTTTACCAATGGATAACCGGCATAAGTATGTGTCAGCAATAACATCGCACCGGTCTCTTTCATTTTTTTCTTCAGCAACAAGGCTTCTTCGAGAGTAAAAGCAATGGGCTTTTCAATGACCACATGAAACCCTTTGCTCATCGCAAGCATCGCCGGCGCAAAGTGTGCGAAGTTGGGTGTTACAATAGTCACAAAATCCATTCTTTTATCTGCAGGCAACTGGCTTTCCTTTTCAATCATTTCCTCGTACGTGAGGTAGTTGCGGCTATCCTCTAAAAAAATACTGCGGCCGCTTTCTTTGGCAATGACCGGATCGATGCTCATGGCTCCGCAAACGATCTCTATCAGCCCATCCATATTGGCGGCTATGCGGTGAATAGAACCAATGAACCCATCTTTACCGCCACCGATCATCCCCATCCGTAATTTTCTTTTCATTATTTCCTTTTATTTATAATTTGAATTAATTGTTACCAGTATTGTACCTGTTGTCTTGAAGTCCCCAATCCATCGATGCCCAGTTCCACCACATCACCGGCTTTGAGATAAACCGGTTGCGGTTTGATACCCAGTCCCACACCGGGAGGTGTACCGGTGGAAATAATATCACCGGGTAATAATGTCATGAACTGGCTGATGTAATGAATGAGAAAAGGAACTTTGAAGATGAGATTGGAGGTATTGCTATCCTGCATTTTTTTCCCGTTTACCGACAACCATAACCGGAGATCATTTACATCACCGATTTCTTCAGGTGTTGCCAGGAAAGGCCCGATAGGTGCAAACGTATCACAGCTTTTTCCTTTCACCCATTGACCGCCACGCTCCAGTTGATATTCCCGCTCGCTGTAATCATTATGCAAACAATACCCTGCTATATAATCCATAGCATTTTCTTCTTTCACATAGCTGGCTTTCTTACCGATCACGACAGCCAGTTCTACTTCCCAATCTGTTTTTTTGCTGTTATGCGGAAGAACAAGATTATCGTTAGGTCCTGTGATAGCTGTAGTGGATTTAAAAAAGATGATCGGTTCCTGTGGTATCGGCGCATTGGATTCCCGCGCATGATCCGCATAATTCAAACCAATACATACGATCTTGGAAGGTTTTGCTATCGGGCATCCTAAACGGGTATCAGCAGGAAGTTCTTCCAGTTTGTATTTTCCTGAATCGATATTTTCCTGCAATTGTTTGATACCACCTGCTGCAAAGAAGTCTTCGGTATAATCTTCATTGAAACCATGGATCGAATAATTTTTACCCGCTTTTATGCAACCGGGTTTTTCTTTTCCCGGCGCTCCATACCTGATCAATTTCATATATCAACTGTTTAGTTTTGTAAATCCACCGTCAATCGGGTAATCGCACCCGGTAATAAAGGCCGCTTCATCAGAACATAAGTATAAAGCGAGATAAGCGATCTCCACCGGCTTCGCCATCCTGCCGATCGGCTGTGATGCTTCCAGTTTACTGAACATTTCTTTTTCCTGACCGGGATAGTTCTTTGCCAGGAATCCATCTACAAAGGGCGTATGCACCCTGGCAGGCGATATGCTGTTGCAGCGAATGTTACTGGATAAATAATCTTTCGCAATAGAAAGCGTGATACCATTCACTGCGCCTTTGGTCATACTATAAATAAACCGGTCGGCCAATCCCACGATAGAGGCGATCGAAGCCATGTTCAATATCACGCCACCACGCTCTTTGAGATGAGGAATACAGGCATGGATAACATGATAGATGCCTTTGATATTGACACTGATCAGCCGGTCCATATCGGCAACTGATGATTGCTCTATATTTCCGACATGAGAAATACCAGCGTTATTGACAAGAATATCAATGCCTCCTTTTTCCCCAATGATCTCTGCAATAACAGCAGTTACATCTGTTGTGTCGGTGATATCGCATTTTTTAAACCGCGCGTTTCCTTCCTTATTTATAATGCCACGAACGGTTTCGCGGGCGCCTTCTTCATTGACATCGAGAATATAAACCGTAGCTCCCTGTTGCGCAAACACTTCAGCTATTGCTTTGCCGATACCACTACCGCCACCGGTAATAAGCGCCACTTTGTAATCAAGGCTGAACATTCTTCTTTGTTATAAAAAATTGAATAGAATTTATTGATCGTAAAATGCTTTATGCAGTTTTGCTCCTTTTACTGCCATCTTCTTTATGATGAATACATCCCCGCTTTGCGGGTATTTTTTTAATTCTTCGGGAGATAGATTTTCACGCGCCGTTGTAATCATCAATTGATCCAGGCCCTCACCCGTAAAACAACAATTGGTAACATGCGGTACCGGTAAAGGAATCGTTTGTAATAATTCTCCTGTCAGCGGGTCCCAGCGGCTGATACAGGAACCTCCATACATCGCGATCCATAACATGCCTTCTTCATCCATCGCCATGCCATCCGGCATGCCCATGCCGGGAGGAATGCTGATCGCTATACTTTCATCATTGATCTCGCCCGAAATACTATCAAATGCAAACGATTTTATTACCCTTGATGTAGTATCAACGAAATACATGG
>CAMLGR010000061.1 GCA_946479615.1 uncultured Bacteroidota bacterium
TGATCAGTTCCTGGTTGGTCATCACACCCAGGTAGGCAAGGATCACCTGGATGGTGATCTCATCTTTTTTTTGCTGCCAGCTCATTTTCGATGCTTCATAGTCGATCGCATTTCTTTTGACCGTATTGCGGATAGAAAGTCCGTTGAACAAAACAAGTTCACTGGAAAGATTATAATTTGCCACATCGATCCGTTCATTGATATACCCGTTGGTAAAAGGATCGATGCTTCGTCCCTGGTTGATCCCATGTCCTACCGATCCGTTCAGGTTGGGTAACATTTCCAGGCGGGATTGTTTCAGGATGGCATCATTGGATTGCACCTGTGTTCCTCTTTGTGCAACATCGATATTCTGTTGAATAGCTATCTCCACGCATTGCTTAAGCGAATAGGTTTTCCCCGTGCTATCCTGCGTCATAGCCTTTGTTCCTAAAAAAAGGACAATTAATCCTATACTAATACTTCTTCTCATAATTCTTATTTATAAAACACTTTTCACATACAAACAGGATGAGAAGGATAAAAGCTCCTCACCTGCTATCATTATTTATCAACCCGCCCATCGAGGAGGTTGATCACCCGTGAACCATATTCAGCATTTTTTTCAGAATGGGTAACCTGTATAATGGTCACTCCTTCATTATTTAATTCTTTGAATAATTGCATGATCTCTTCTCCCTGTTTGGAATTGAGGTTACCTGTTGGTTCATCCGCGAGGATCAATTTGGGTTTGGCAATAAGCGCCCGTGCAATGCCTACCAATTGCTGCTGTCCACCCGATAACTGCGTCGGGAAAAGATCTTTCTTTCCTACGATCTGGAAACGGTCCAGCATATCGGCTACCATGGCTTTTCTTTCGGATGATTTAATATCCTGGTAGATCAGCGGCGTTTCTATATTCTCATATACGGTCAGTTCATCGATAAGATGATAAGCCTGGAAAACAAACCCGATATATTGTTTGTACAAACCCGAACGTTGTTTTTCCCTGAGCTTATGCACCGATTCATGCAAAAAGTTATATTCTCCTTCATTGAAATCGTCGAGCATGCCGATGACGTTCAGCAACGTGGACTTCCCGGAGCCGGAAGGACCCATGATCGAAATAAACTCGCCCTCGTTGACCTGCAGGTTGATATCTTTTAAGATAAAAGTTCTTGTGCCTCCTATCGTAACCCACTTGAAGATGTTCTTTAATTCTAATAGCATATGCTGTTTTTCTTAAATGATTTTAATTGATGATGTCTTATTCCGACCGCAGGTTTTTAACCGGGTTGGAAACGGCGGTCTTAAAGCACTGCACGGTAATAAAGGTAAACGCCGCCACGAAAATAAAAGCAGCTACATATATATAAGGCAATGCGCTCTGCTGTATACGGTATGCATAATTTTCCAGCCATTGATTGGTAGCCAGGTAAGCCAGCGGCCAGGCAATGATATTGGCAATGACAATCAGCAGTGCATAGTCTTTTATAAAAAGAAAGATGATATTCTTTACACCTGCGCCCAATACTTTGCGCACGGCTATTTCACGGGTGCGTCTTGCCAGGGTAAATGCTACCACCCCGAATATACCCATGAATACAATGACCAGGTTAAGGATCGTGGCAACACGGGTAGCTTTCTTCAATTGCAGTTCCGACTGATAGAGCGAACTGAAGTTCTGATCCATGAATGTATATTCAAAAGGAGCGCCCGGTGAAAGGCTTTTCCATTTGTCCTGGATCGCCGTCATTGTGCGACCCATATCCGAAGTATTCAGTTTGATGTTCAGATAGCGATAGATAGGATTATCTCCTACGTGTATAAAAGAAAGCGGACCGATGTTTTGCTGGAAGGAAGAATAATTGAAGTCCTTTACCACACCCGCTACCAGCAGGTCAAAATTGGTGTTTCTTATCCTTACCGTTTTACCAACTCCCGATTTCCATCCGAATGCTTTGACAGCCGCTTCATTCAATACGATCTTTCCCTGTGCACTGGTACCGTTATAGTCCTTGAAGAAGTCTCCTTCTTTTTGCTGCAACCCGAATGCAGAAGCAAAATGCTCGTCTGTCACCAGCGCCGGTATGACAAAAGCCTGGTCATTCGGGGAACCCTGCGGGATCAAATCCATCGTATTCGGAGGTGTTCTGTCGGGCACTTCGAAAGACAAGGCAGCATCCTGTACACCCGGTATTTGAGCAAGCTCACCACGGATGGTTTCCATTCGCAATACACCGGTGGAATCCCATTGCTTAGGAAAAGCAGTTAATACGAGTAACTGCTCTTTATTGTACCCGAGGTCCTTGTTAAAAACATAAGATACCTGTTTTGAAACGGTGACCGCACAGATAAAGATGACGATGGCCAATGTAAACTGTACTACCAGCAATGATTTACGGAACATCAATCCTCCTTTGGCCGTATCGACCTTTCCTTTTACCGAATGAATGATGCCGGAAGCGCTTAGTACAAAGGCCGGGTAAAGACCGGCGATAATCCCTACTGTCAGGACCAGCATTAATAACATCGCGATCTTATCTGCCCCAAACTGCCAGGTATGTGCGAGACTTGTATTAAGCAACTGGTTGAAAACAGGTCGCACCAATTCATAGATGACCAGCGAGAGCAGGCAGGCGATGAAAGTAAGAATAAGCGATTCAGACAGGTGCTGGATGACCAATTGTTTTTTCCCTCCACCAAACACTTTCCGTAAGCCGATCTCCTTTAACCGGTAGGAAGAAGTGCCGATATTGATATTGATAAAATTAATGATCGCCATGACCAGGATAAAAAGCGCTACCAGTGAAAGCGTGGTGATCATCTTGCGCACAGCGCCATTATTATCCGACAGGTAATAATCTTTTAAAGGCGCTAATTGCACTTCCAATAATCCTTTCAGGTTAGCAGGCAACCGTAAATTGAGCGTACTGGCAATAGCCGCCTGTATATCTTTCGGATGAATACCCGGTTGCAGTTCCAGCATCCCCACCAGGTAAATATTGCTCCAGGATTCTTCGACATTGGCATTGGGACCAAAAAACTGGTTGCCGGCAAACGGGATAAAAACACTATAGCCCCTTTTATCGACGATATTATTAACGCTATTCACCGGCATGTTTTTCAACACCGCTGAAATCGTATAGACCTGCTGCTGCGAAGTAGTACCGGAAATAGAGATCGTTTTGGTGATCACATCGGTGGTCCCGTAAAGCCGCATCGCCAGGTCTTCAGTAATAACGGCAGAATTATTATTGGCAAATACCTGCTTGTCATTTCCTCTCAATACGCCGAACCCATACATCGATACCAGGCTCGTATCGCAAATGGAAATATTTTCCTTGAAATGTTTTTCTCCTGCCGATACTACATTAGTAACAGGGTTGAACCGGTAATAATTGGCAACAAGATTGGGATATTTATCTTTCAGCTCATGCACCAGGGGTGCTACGGTAGTAATATCCAGACCCATTCCCTTCACTTTCCATTTGCTTTTGACGACATACTGGTTGTCAATATTCCTGATACCGCTGTTGACGGATTTCTCGTTCAATATATATACACCGATCAGCATGGCAAAGCTGATTCCGATAGCCAGGCACAGGATATTGATCAGCGAAAATAATTTGTGCCGTTGCAAATGCCGGAATGCGGTAATAAAATAATTTTTCAGCATAAAAATCTCTTTACAGGTTACTTATCATCACTTATTCAGTACGCAGGCTTTTCACCGGATTGGCCACGGCTGCTTTGATGGCCTGGAAACTGATCGTTACCAGGGCAATGAATAAAGCGAGAGCGCCGGCCAAAACAAATATCCACCAACTAATACCGACCTTATAAACAAAATTATTCAGCCATTGATTCATTGCCCACCACGCCACCGGTGATGCGATCAGCAAAGAGATCAATACGAGTTTTATAAAATCTTTTGACAGCATGGTCACAATACCTGTTACCGAAGCACCCAATACTTTCCGTACTCCGATTTCTTTTATTTTCTGTTGAGCAGTGAACATGGCCAGTCCGAAGAGACCGAGGCAACTGATCAGAATAGCGAGCAATGTAAACGAGTTGGATATTTTCTTCAGTGTTTGTTCGTCCTTGTATTGCCTGTCCACATCCTGGTCGAGAAAGGAATACTCAAATGGCACAGATGGCACGAGTTTTTTCCAGGCCGTGCCTACCGATGACAACACCGAGGCATAATTGCTGGTTTTGGTCTCGATGATCAGGTAAGCAGGATGATTATTATAAAAAGTAGCCAGCGGGTTTACCGGCTCCTTTAAAGAATTGAAATTATAATCATTGATAACACCTACCAGGACGTGTGGCTCCTGATTTTTATTATACAATTTTGTTCCAATCGCCTTATCCAGCGGGATATTCATCTTTTTCAGGAGGCTCATGTTTGCCACAAACTGGTTCACGGTATCAGCCGGGGTAAGATTACGACCTGCAATGACCTTCACTCCCATCAGGTTGAAAAAGTTCTCATCCGCCCCATTGATCTTTACATTCGTGGCTGCATTCATATCCTGGCCTGACTTATATACACCGAAATCATTTGTCACAAACCGCGAAGGATAAAACAGGCAACCGGCCGAAGCATTGATATCCTTGTTATTCATGAGCTCGTTTCGAAGGGCTGCGTATTGCCTCTGTGTCTGTTCGGAAGATAAAGGCACGATCAGCTTTTGTTGTTTATTAAATCCCAGGTCCATTGTTTGCATAAAATTGACCTGGCTGGAAATAACAATCATGCTGATGATAAGAATGATCGCGATCATAAACTGAAACACCACCAATCCTTTGCGCAGCATCACGGAAGAAGGTCTGAAACTAAACACCCCCTTCAATACACTTACCGGTTTAAAGGAAGAAAGGTACAAGGCCGGGTAAATACCGGCGAGCAATCCTGTCAATAAGCCTAGTGCAAGTACGATCAGGATAACGGCCGGGTTTAAGAGCGAGGCAGAAGTAATCGTTCCATCTGTCAGTTTATTCAAAAAAGGCAGGAGCCCGATAACAATCGGCACAGCCAGCAGGACGGAGATAAAAGAAATAAGACTTGATTCGCCCAGGAATTGCTTGATCAAAGACGATTTCAATGCGCCGATCACCTTTCTTACACCGATCTCACGGGCACGACGGACAGAACGCGCCGTTGTTAGGTTGATAAAATTGATACAGGCAATCAATTGTATAAAAAAAGCAATCGTTAGCAATAAATATAAAAAACTGACATCCGATATTTTATCCACCTGGTTAACGATGCCTTTTGAATATAAATGAATACCGGTGATTTTTTGCAGGTATAAATGCTTTAATCCCTTCATACCTGATTCACGAAGGTTATCAGCGCCATATTTTTCCAGGAAAGCTGGCAGTTTGGCTTCCAGCGCTGCTGCATCGGCATGAGGATTTAGTTTTACATAGTTGAATACAAAATTCTGTCCCGCCCACTGGTTAACCGTACGAACAAATTCTCCGACACCGCCACTGTTCATCGTCATCATGTAATGAGGATTGAGATGTGTCTTGCCATAATTTTCATCGAAAACGCCTGTTACGGTAAATAAGCTCGTCCTGTCCTGGTTAGCGATCGTTACTTGTTGACCCAGGGCACTGGCATGTCCGAATAATTTCTTAGCAACGGCCGAAGAAAGCACAACTGTGTAGGGTTGATCGAGCGAATGAAAAGGTTTCCCTTCGATGAATTTATAATCGAATACCTGGAAGAAAGTTGAATCGACAAAGTACCCATTCGATTCATAAAAATTCTGGTCGCTGCCTGCCACGCTTAAGAGATTGGTGGAAGCATCGGGTAGATTCACCACGCGCGTAGCCACGGCCACTTCTGGAAAATCCTGCTTCATCGTCATCGCGATAGGCGGTGAAGAAGTGGCAGAGTTGATTGTTTTGGAATCGCCTCTTGCATCGAGAACGGTCCGTATCCTGTAGATAGAATTTGCATCGGCATGATAGGCATCATACCCATATTGATCTTTTACATACAGGAGAATATATAAACAGCAAACCGTACCGGCGGTCAATCCCAATACATTGATCAGCGAGAAAGCCTTGTTTCTCGAAATATTGCGCCAGGCTGCTTTAAGATAATTTTGTATCATAATAGATTGTGAACATTAAATGATCCGTTATACAATAGCACTGATAAATCAAATTTTCTATGTGTGTATTCCTATGTGACATTTATGTGCCTATGTGGTAAGGCTACACCATTCCTTATATTCAGTTTTTTACCACATAGGATTATAGGCACATAGAAATACACACATAGCATTAGAATTGCCATCTGGCATCTAACATTATGCAACTTCTTCTTGTTGCATTTTCTTCATCTTGTCTACCAGTTTCCCAAAAGCACTATTGTCTTCTTCTATATTTCCTGCTTTATTATGCTCCCATGCAGCCATCAATATGCCGAGTTGGTCAACGAGATACGGATGTTCACTGACCAGGCGGTTGAGTTCTGACAAATCAGTGCCCGTTGCCTCCCCGGACAACTTCTTACCAATCAATATCCATATCCTGCTTTGAAGCATTGGTTTACTTTTATTCTGTATGCAGTGATTTTACAGGGTTGGCAATAGCTGCCCTGATCGCCTGGTAACTTACCGTGAGCAAAGCAATCAGTAAAGCCACTGCTGCAGCGATGGCAAATACGCTCCAGCCGATATGTATGCGGAATGCAAAATCCTTCAGCCAGCTATTCACACCCCAGTAAGCAAGTGGTGATGCAATTATTATGGCAATGATAACCAGCAATACAAAATCTCTTGCCAGCATCGTTACCAGGTTGGCAACTGATGCGCCAAGCACTTTGCGGATACCGATCTCCTTTACACGTTGCTGGGCCGTTAAGGTTATCAACCCCCATAAGCCCAGGCAGGAGATCAGCATGGCAAGTACAGAGAATATCTTAAATAAATTATATAGCTGCGATTCTGATTTATACAAAGCATCCAACTGGTCATCCAGAAAATTATATTCAAACACTGCTTTGGGAAAAACATCTTTATATACAAGACCCAGGCTGCTTAACACAGCCGGCAGATCAGCGCCCGATTTTATTTTCACGTTTACCTTATCACAGAAAGGAAGAAATTGCGTGATCAGCGTAGGCTTTATTTCTTCATGCAATGAGCCCACATTGAAATCATTTACCACTCCAGCTATCTCGGCTGTCCATCCGTTAACACCTATCCAGAATCGTTTTCCCAATGCCGCCTGTGCTGATCCATACCCCATTGCCAGCACGAGTTTTTCATTCACGATGCATTTAGGAAAACGCTGGCCTTCCGGCAATGTGGCTGAAACAGCAGTTGTATCGGCGGCTGTAAAAAACCGTCCTGCCTTCAGTTGAAGATTATACAGGGAACAATATTTATCATCGGTAAAAATAGTAGTCACTTCTTTGCGGTTAGGGTCATCCAGTCCTTTTTCACTCATGATCGTGCCCCAATGTGTATGCTCATCGCCACTGGGTGGACTGGTAGAGTAAGCAAATTCTTTTATGCCCGGCAGAACCGCCAGCCGTGTAGCCAGTTGATCCCTGTCCGCTTGCTTCACCCGGTGAGGCATGTTGAGCATAACGATGTTCTCTTTATCGAAACCCAGGTTTTTGGTGCGCATATAATTCATCTGTTTCCCGATCAGCAATAAACCAATAAGCAGGCAAACAGAAATACTGAACTGAGCGATCACCAATCCTTTTCTTAATACGGAGGATTGAGGATTGGTATTGACCGATCCCGATTTCAATGTAGCAGCCGGGCGGAACTTCGTGATCAGCCAGGCTGGATAAAATCCGGCGAGCAAAGCCGTCAGGCAAATTCCCGCCAGCAAACTTAACAGGAGACCGGGTGACTGAAAAAGATCGAACGTAATATGTTTGTTCACCATAGCATTCAAGGAAGGCAATACCATTTTAGCAATAACGATAGCCAGTATGCCTGATAAAGTGACCAGCAATAAAGCCTCACCGATGAATTGTGTGAGCAAGCGGAACTGACCGGCGCCAATGGTTTTTCTTACGCCTACTTCTTTGGCACGGGTAAGCGCCTGTGCCGTGGACAGGTTTATAAAATTGATACAAGCCAGTAACAATACGGCAATTCCAATAGCACCAAAGAACCATAACCAGCTTTGATTAATAGCAGGAACCCAGTTCCCGCCACCTGCATATTTTGCATTGAAATGAACATCGGCCAGGGGTTGAAGTTCCAGTTCGCAATGAGAATCCTTAGGCAATCCCTGATCATTATTGATGAACCTGTCATAGATCCCTTTCAGCCCGGCCAGCAAGCCCGGACCCGGTTTCACTCCCTTGGGCAATACAATAAAAGTAGAACCTCCCGATACTGATCCGTAATGTGTAAGACTGGTGCCAACAAATTTTTCATCATTGGATAAAGAAAGAATGAGTTCAGCAGGCAAATGGGTATTGCCGGGGAAATCTTTTATTACCGCGCCAACTGTTACCAGGAAATCATTATTATAAGTAAACGTTTTCCCCAGCGCATTCTCATTACCAAAAAACTTTTTTGCAGTGGTTTCTGTCAGGATCGCCTGGTTAGGTTTGCGCAGGGTTTCGTAGGCATTGCCCTCTACTGTTTTTACATCGAATACATCGAGGAACTCGGGATCGGTGAGCATGACATGGTCCTGCCTGAATCTTTTCGTGGGATTGATCTCGATGATCGCATCAAAAGGATGATGCACTTTGGTTACATTCTCCAGCCCCGGAATATCTTTTCTTATTTCGTCAGCCAGCGGGAAGGGCGTTGAGTAATGAAAGCTTTTTTTACCGGCATCCACCCATACCTGGTTGATGCGATAGGTACGGCTGGCTTTTGTTTCGTAGCTATCAAAGCTTTTCTCATACCGGATAAACAAACCGATCAGCAGGCATACGGTAATGCCCAGTGTAAGACCGGCGATATGCAGAAAAGTAGTCAGCTTCTGGCGGCTGAATCTGCGTAGCATGAAAAGAATGTTCCTGGACATGGTAATGATTTTTATTGATTACTCGTTCCGTAAACTTTTCACCGGGTTGGCAATGGCTGCTTTCACTGATTTATACCCTACTGTCAGCCAGGCAATGATCACTGAAATAAGAATTGCTATCAGGAAGAAACCAGCCTTCATGGGTATCTTATATACAAAATCCTGCAACCAGGTATGCATCATATACCAGGCAACGGGTGCAGCTAATAGAAATGCGATGGTAATAAGAATGGTAAATTCTTTCGAGAATAAATAAAGGATGCTTTTTACACTGGCTCCCAATACCTTTCGAATGCCCACTTCCTTTGTTTTTTGCACTACCATAAATGATATAAGCCCATACAATCCCAGGCAACTGATGAAAATCGCAAGCAGCGCATAGATCTTATACATCAGGCCCAGGCGCTGCTCCTGTTTGTAAAAGGCATTGATATTATCATCGAGGAAAGTAGCATTGAATACATATTCAGGGAAATATTTATTCCAGATAGATTGTATTTCATCGCGGCTCCTCAGCAGGTTTTTACCCGAGAGTTTAATACCAGCTGTACTATAAAATTTATTGCGCGGCATCAGTACGATCGGCGGAATCGCATCGCGCAGTGACTGCACCTTGAAATCCTTAGCTACCCCAATTACCGGTTTGGGTACTCCACCACCAACGCGTAACATCTTTCCGATCGCGTCCTGTGGGTTTTTAACACCTGTCTTTTTCAGGAAAGTCTCATTGACCACATAGGCGCGCGGTGTATCGCTCGCCTCATAAAATTTACCGGCTATCATTTCAATACCATAGGTATCCATATAATCCGCGTCTCCCATTTTGGTATTGACAACAAAATTGCGGTCCTTCATTTCATCAAACGCGAAATTACTTTGCCATGAATTGTCGCTGCTGGGAGCATCGAAACCAAAACTGACTTTCTTCACATCATTGCGCGCCAGCAATTCATTTTTAAAAGCAGGTAGTTTGGCAAGCGCTGCGCTATCGGAGCTGATATTGATATTAAGAACAGAATCTTTTACGAAACCGAGGTCGGCATTCTTAATAAAATTGATCTGGCTGATGGCGATCACCGTGGCTATGATCAATATCTGCGAAAAAGCGAATTGCAATACCACCAATACGCGGCGAAGTGAGATATTACCCACTTTGGTTGTATTGATCTTGTTCTTGATCGCTTCCACAGGCTTGAATTTACCCATGATAAATGCAGGATATAACCCGGATAAAAAGATCGTGAGAAATGTAATAGCTATTATGAATAGAATACTGCCGGAGTTGAACAAATTCAGCCTGCTTTGTACTACCAGGATATTTTTTACATAGGGCAATGCCAGCCAGGCCAGGGCCATTCCTATAGCAGCAGAAAAGAAAACGATGAGTGCCGTTTCACTGAATACCTGCAACCGGAGTTGTGCTTTGCTTCCACCCATTACCTTGCGGATACCCACTTCTTTGCTTCTTGTAATGGCTAATGCGGTAGATAAATTAACGTAGTTGATACAAGCCATGAGAATGATCAACAAACCAATAAAGAATAAAGTATATAATGAAGCTTTGCTGGCAACATGATCGCCATTGGTACCGAATCGTTCATCAAAATGGACCTGGCTCAGCGGTAGCAGGAAATGTGTCCGGCCGCTGGCTTTGTTCTGGCTATTGTACTTTTTTTCAAAGTTATTAAGGTATTGATTGAATGATTTTACATCGGTTCCTGCCGGTAAATTGATATACAACTGGTGATTACTGGTATTTGTTCCCCAGTCTTCGATGGGCCAGCCATTTCCTTTGTCCGCTACAAACGTGGCATAAGAAGTGATGATGGTATAGGGGAAATCGCTGTTGACAGGAACATCTTCAAATATGGCATTCACCTGTACATCATGAGTACCATTATCGAAATTAAGACGTTGCCCCATGGCATCCTGTGCATTTCCAAAATATTTTTCAGCAGTCTTTTTACTGATCGCTGCGCTATTGACCTCGTTGAGAACGGCGGGACTGCCACTGATAAATTTCAGTTCGAACATATTCGCCAGTCCGGCATCGCCATAAAAAGGGCCTGATGCTTCTATAAATTTTTTATTGGCGCCACTGTTCTGATCAGGATTACGGACCGTTACCTGTGTGCCATAGTTCTGCATCAATTCAGCAGTATGATACTGGGGATAATCCTGGCGCAGGAATTTGGTAACCGGGAAAGGAACACCGGGAGAAAAATGTTCTCCATCTCCATCTACATTTTTTGTAACTACCTGGTAAATGGTCTTGTACCCGGCCAGGTGTTTATCATGGCTATACTCAAACTGAACGGCCAGGAATATGATCATGCAGGCAGCCAGCGCTACTCCCAATCCAAGAATATTGAGCAGTGCATGTTTGCGATTCCTTTGCAGGCTGCGAAAAGCTGTTTTGAAATAGTTTCTAAGCATAAGAGAGAGTTTACCGGGAGGGGTGAATGGTCAATAGTGAATGGTGAAAACATTCGACTTTCATTATTAATTATGTTATTATTGACCATTCACTATTCACCATTGACTATTGACCCCATTAACCACTAGACAAGAATATTTTCCGTCACTGTCTGTCCGTCGAGCATCCGGATGATGCGATGACTATAGCGGGCATCATGCTCGGAGTGCGTTACCATGACAATCGTTGTTCCCTGTTCATTGAGATCGGTAAGTAATTGCATCACTTCGTTACCATTGGAGGAATCGAGGTTACCCGTTGGCTCATCGGCAAGGATCAGTTTGGGATTGTTCACGACGGCTCTTGCTACGGCTACGCGTTGTTGCTGACCACCGGATAATTGTTGCGGATAGTGATTGCGCCGGTGCATGATCTGCATTTTATCCAATACGTTCTCTACTCTTTTTTTACGGTCGCCCGCTTTTACACCTGTATAGATCAGGGGCAGTTCCACATTTTCAAATACCGTGAGTTCATCGATGAGGTTGAAGCTCTGGAACACAAACCCGATATTATGTTTGCGCAGATCGGCTCTTTTCCGTTCATTGAAATGAGCCACTTCAATGCCATTGAATAAAAAACTACCGGTATCAGGATCATCGAGCAGCCCAACGATATTGAGCAAAGTAGATTTGCCGCAACCGGATGGTCCCATAACCGCTACAAATTCACCTTCCTTTACTTCAAAAGAAAGTTTGTTGAGCGCTACGGTTTCTACTTCTTCTGTCCGATAGATCTTTTCCATTTCTGTGATCTTGATCATATACTTGATGGTTTAGATTTGAGGGGTCAAAAGCGTTACCAGGGCTTTCAACTTTATTTTTAATGAATTTTATTTTCTATTTAATGATCAGTTCCTGGATATCGTTGTACGTTTCATAACTGGATGTCACCACCTTATCACCTGCTTTCAATCCCGATATCACTTCATAATACTCCGGATTTTGATTACCTAATTGTATATCCACTTTATACGCCGTATTGCCACTCTCGCTTACTTTAAAGATCCAGTTGCCGCCTGTCTTCTGGTAGAAACCGCCTTTATCTACAAGCAATGCCTGTTTTTCTTCACTCAATGCCAATCGAATCTGCAGGGTCTGACCACGACGGATGCCTTTGGGCACTTCGCCTTCAAACTCCATATCTACCTGGAAGCGGCCATTGGTAACCTGTGTGTATACTTTTTTAATAACAAGTTTATAATCCTTACCGGCATAATTCAGCAGGGTACCATACAAACCATTATAAATACGGGTTAAATAGTGTTCATCAATATCCACTCTTACCTTGAAACCGTTCAACACATCGAGCTGACCAAGACGTTCCCCTTTATTTTTCGACTGACCGATCTCTGCATCAAGCGATGTCAATTGTCCATCGACCGGTGCGCGAACGATCAGGTCACCCACTTTCTTACGCATCAGTTGCAGCGCATTTTGTGTACGGCTATAGGAATTGCCGGCCTGGTCGAGTTCCTGTTTTACGGAAATAGAATCCTGGCTGAGGATCTGCGAGGTCAGTTTCTTTTTCTGTACCTGGTAATTATAATTGTTCTCCGATTCGCGGAACTCTTGTAAACCGATCGCTTTTTGATCATATAATTTCTTATTGAGATTATATTTTCTTTCTGCTTCTTTCAGGGCGCTTTCCACATCAGTCATCTGGTTCAGCTTGGAAATAGTATTCTGCCGCGCCGCATTCTGCGAGATCTGCATTTGCGTAAGCAGGTTGTATACAGATGTTTCCTGGTTCACGAGGTTGAGTTCGAGATCGGTATTGGAAAGACGGAGGATAGGATCGCCTTTTTTCATGACGGCGCCATCTTCCACATATTTTTCCTCCACGCGTCCGCCTTCGAGTGCATCGAGATAAATCGTAGTGATCGGAAGCACTACGCCATTGACAGGAATATTTTCCTGGAACGCCCCCATTTTTACTTCACTGATGGTAATACGTTCGCGGTCTACATTCAGCCCGGATTTACCGGAGGTGAAATAATAGCTGGCGCCGATCAATGCAATCAGCGCAACGATGCCGGCGACCGTCAATATTCTTTTTTGGTTCCATGTCTTTTTTTCCCTGATCCTGTCCACCATATATTTTGAATAAAAATTTCTTTTAAAAAGCTACCCTTCGGGGCTGAGACCTAAGGATAGCGAAGCTCCATATGATTTAACTTCTCAGCTTGATCCTGTTAAGAGCATGCCAGTTCTGAGCCTATTGATACTGAAATCATTATACGCCCCGAATCTACGAATTTGGTCGTTATTGATACAGGCAGTGTCCGTTTTTGATACAGTGATTTGGTCATGTTTTCACTATAAAAAATTAGTTGTCATGAGATTGCATTTATGGTATTATTGCAGCTATCGGGAGGGGGAGTGCGTAGTGAATAGCTAACAAAGCAACAGTAAAAATCCGGCTGTCATATATCTTAAGAAATACCCCTATTCACAGATACCTGTGCCGGCTGATTAACTGCAAGATGGAAAAAACAATGCAACTAAAGAATTCTTCTATACTGGTTATCGACGATGATACGGATGTACTGACAGCCGTACGGTTATTATTGAAAACGGAGACGAAGGAAGTGATCACGGAAAAGAACCCGGAGAACCTGCGTTCGCATTTATCCAAAAACAATTTTGATGTGATATTGCTGGATATGAATTTCAATAGTTCTATCAATACCGGCAATGAAGGGTTGTTCTGGCTTCGTGAGATCAAAAAACTAAAATCAGATGCTTCGGTGATCATGATCACTGCCTATGGGGATATCGACCTGGCCGTTCGTTCCCTGAAAGAAGGTGCGGCCGATTTCGTCGTGAAGCCCTGGCACAATGAAAAACTGGTAGAGACTATAAAAGAAATCCTCCAGAAAAAAGAAAATAAAAATAGCGGCCCTTCCCTGCGGATGACTGATTCTATAATCGGTAAAGAATTGCTGGGAGAATCCGGGATCATGCAGGAGATTTTTTATAAACTGGAAAAGATCGCACCGACCGATGCGAACATCCTGATACTGGGAGAAAATGGTACGGGTAAGGACCTGTTTGCCAAAGCCATTCACCAGCAATCATTGCGGAGCGATAAACCATATGTAAAAGTGGATGTGGGTGCGCTGACAGAATCCTTATTCGAAAGTGAATTATTCGGTCATAAGAAAGGCGCTTTTACGGATGCCCGGGAAGACAGGGTGGGTCTTATCGAAGCAGCAAGTGGCGGCACCTTATTTCTTGATGAGATCGGCAATATTTCATTGCCTTTACAGGCGAAATTGTTAAGTGTATTGCAAAACAGGCAGATCACGCGGCTGGGCACCAATCAGCCGATACCGGTTGATATCCGTTTGGTTTGCGCCACCAATCTCCCGATCAGTGAGCTTGCTAATGAAAAAAGATTCCGCAAGGATCTGATCTACCGGATCAATACAGTAGAGATCGTGATTCCAGCTTTGCGTAAACGCGGCGCGGATATCAGTTTACTCGCCAAACATTTTTGCAGTATTTATAGCAATAAGTATTTAAAAAACGGGCTTGAGTTTGATCAGAAAGCATTGAATAAATTATCGGGTTATAATTACCCGGGCAATGTGCGCGAGCTTCAGTACACCGTCGAAAGGGCAGTGATCATGGCGGATAATGATAAACTCGAAGAGAGTGATATCATTTTTTCACCGATCGAATCGATGGAAACGGCGGAAGCGGAAGACAAGGAAATGAAGCTGAGCGCGGTTGAAAAGAATACGATATTAAAAGTGATCCAAAAACATAATGGCAATATCAGCCAGGCTGCCAAAGAACTGGGACTTACCCGTACTGCATTGTATCGCCGAATAAACAAGTATGATATTTAAGAAATTCGAATGGCGCATATTGACACGGGTAGCGATCCTTTTTGTTACGCTTACCTTCACCGCGTTCCTGCTGGTAAAAGGTTTATTTGTGTACCTGGTGCTGGCGATTCCTCTTATCGCCTATGAAGTAGTGGAGTTTTACCGGTTCCAGCGCAAAGCGCATGACGAGCTTAACCAGTTTGTAGAATCGGTGCATTACCGTGATTTCTCCCGCTATTTTGATGTGAAGCATGGTCCGCTGGAGATACAATCGCTTCGAAAAGGATTTAACGAGATCAATAGTACGTTCAAAGTGATCAGTAAGGAAAAAGAAACGCAGTACCAGTATTTACAAAAAATACTGGAGCTTGTCAATACCGGCATCTTATCCTATGAGGAAAAAGAAGGAACGGTGGTATGGATGAATGAATCGCTGAAGCGGATGCTGCAGTTACCCTATCTTAAAAATATACAATCACTGGCCCGGCGGGATGAAGTATTGTTCCAGGATATTTTTTCGTTGAAACTGGGAGAATCAAAAATTGCAACGGCGCATTTGGAAAAAGAGGCGTTCAAAGTATTGTTATCGGCCACGGCTTTTCAAACAGAAGGGAAAATATATAAATTGATCGCGTTTCAGAATGTAAGCGAAGCATTGGATGAAACAGAATCGAAAGCCTGGCAAAAACTATTGAGCGTACTGACACACGAGATCATGAATTCGATTGCGCCGATCTCTTCGCTGGCGGAAACATTGAAACATCGTTTACATGAATCGTATAATATCCTGGCGGCCGATTCCGGCACCCTGGGTGACCTGGAACTGGGTATCGATACGATCAAAAAAAGGAGTGAGGGATTATTAAAATTTGCACAGACTTATCGAAACCTGAATAAGATCACGACGCCGAACCTGAAAAAAGTCTATGTCAGGGATATTTTTGAAAATCTTTACCAATTGATGCAGCCCACCCTGGTTCAGAAAAATATTGACCTGGAAACGGTATTAAAAGATACTGAACTGGTGCTGGAAGTGGATCCGAACCTGATCGAGCAGGTATTGATCAATTTGCTGGTGAATGCGATGGAAGCGTTGAAGGACCGGGCCGATCCGCGGATTGTATTATCGGCGTATGTCAATACGAGTAAAAAGACAATTATCAGGATAGCGGATAATGGTGGGGGTATCCCGGAAGAATTACTGGATAAGATCTTCATTCCTTTTTTTAGTACGAAAAAAAGCGGGAGTGGAATTGGGTTGAGTTTGTGTAAACAAATTATGATGTTGCACAAGGGAAACATCCAGGTGCAGTCGGTCGATAGCCAGGGTTCAGCGTTTTTATTACAGTTTTGAGGTGACACCTTCACCTCAAGGTGACACCTCCTGTTGAAATAACAACCCCTCGTCGGTGAAAACATTCTCAGTTGGAAGTAAAACCCTCATTTCAAAGTGGGCTCTCCATCAGGAGGTGTCACCTTATTGTAGAAATATTTCCCCACTCATTTCTTCTAAGTCCCTGATTCCTTGACAAGTATCTGAATAAACCTTTGGTTTTCTTCCATTTATTTTATTGCTTTAAAGAAAAACAGGCTCCAACCGAACATGATACAGATTATTATCTTCTGGCATAATGTTTTCACACCCATAATCTGGCCACCTGTTCCTTGTTCAGTATTGACTTATAGCCTAACCACCAAGAAAAGCCTATTAACCGAACTGTCCTCTGATCTTTTATGGTACTAAAACAAACATTTACTGCAAATGAGTTTCTCACCGGCGGGGGAGAAATGGGTGAACTCATTCGTGCTTATGACTGGCATAATTCTTCCCTCGGCGATCCCGCTCACTGGCCGCAAAGCCTGAAAACCTGCATCCGTATTATCCTTACTTCCAGTCAGCCCATGTTTGTATGGTGGGGCAAAGACCTCATCAATCTTTACAACGACGCCTATAAAACAATTGTAAGAGGCAAACACCCCGAAGCATTGGGCCAACCCGCTTTTATCGTTTGGAAAGAGATATGGCACGAAGCCGGCCCCCGTTCCGAAACAGTTATGAAACATAATATCGGAACCTATGATGAAGACCTGTTACTGATCATGGAACGAAACGGTTATCCTGAAGAAACTTATTATACTTTTTCCTACAGCCCGATTGCAGGTGAACACGGTGGCGTCGACGGTATCATTTGTGCAAACACCGATAATACCGACCGCATTATTACAGAACGACAATTACGTACGCTTCGCGATCTCGGAAAAGGAATACAGGCAGCCGGTAATGTAAATGAAGTATGTAGTAAAACGATCGAAGTGATCAGCGAAAATCCGCACGATTTCCCATTCGCGTTTATTTACCAGCTCGATGCAAACGGCACTCATGCAAGACTGTCTGCCAAAACATTAAATATTACCAATGAAAAAATTGCGCCTCCCTATATAAGCATTGAAAAAAACGCACCGTGGTCCATCGCAGAAGCCATGAACTCATCTGCCATGATCGTAGACGAAGATCTTGATGCTTATGGCGAATTGCCTTCGGGTCCCTGGCAACTGGCCCCGCGCAAAGCACTTATTATTCCTGTTATTAAAACAGGACAACAATCCACATCTCATATTCTTATCGTTGGGCTCAATCCCTATCGCCTGCCCGATGAAAAATATAAAAGTTTCTTTCGCCTGCTGGCAGACCAGTTTGCTTCAGCAATCGCTACCGTACAAACTATCGAAGAAGAACGTAAACGCGCCGAAGCGCTGGCCGAAATCGATATAGTGAAAACAACTTTTTTCAGCAATATCAGTCATGAATTTCGTACGCTGGAAGACCTGTTGCAGCAAGGTAACACCCAATTGTCTGATCAGAACAGGCGTGTCATCGGCACCACTCATCGCAACGCGATAAGATTATTACGGCTGGTAAATGCCCTGCTTGATTTCAGCCGCATCGAATCGGGCCGTATTCATGCCCGTTACCAGCGTACCGACCTGGCCTCTTTTACCAATGATCTCGCCAGCAATTTCCGTTCGGCCATGGAAAAAGCCAATCTCACTTTTGAGGTTAGTTGCGAAAAGATAAAATCCCCTGTCTATATCGACAAAGAAATGTGGGAAAAAATCGTACTGAATCTTTTATCCAATGCATTTAAATATACCCTGAAAGGAAAAGTAAAAGTCTCTTTACAGGAGAAGAATAAAAAAATTGAACTGGTAGTAGCAGATACAGGTGTAGGTATACCGGAAAAAGAATTACCGATGATGTTTGAACGGTTTCACCGCGTAGCTAATTCAGCAGGACGCAGTCATGAAGGCACAGGGATAGGGCTATCACTGGTAAGTGAGCTGGTGAAATTTCATCATGGTTCGATCTCCGTTATGAGTACAGAAGGTAAAGGAAGTGTATTCACCGTTACCATACCGGTTGGCAGGGAACATCTTCAACCCGAGCATGTAAATGAACAGGAAACTCATCACGGAGATACATTCTCTTATTCCTATTTGCAGGAAGCAATGAATCTGGCGGAAGATATTTCTGATGATAAGACAGACGTTTCTCCCTTTACACCCGACCGCGAACTGAAACGGATCAAAATACTGGTGGTGGATGATAATGCCGATATGAGAGGATATCTCCGCCATTTGCTCGAAAAACAATACATCATTAAAACAGCTAATAATGGACAGGATGCGTTGGATAAAATAAAAACATTTGATCCTGCAATCGTAGTAAGTGATATCATGATGCCGGTCATGGATGGCGTAACAATGGTAAAAGCAATCAAGGAAAATAAACTTACACGAAGCCTGCCTGTTATTCTTCTTTCTGCAAGAGCGGGCGAACAGGAAAAAATAGAAGGTTATGAGACCGGCGCCGATGATTACCTGGTAAAACCTTTTTCAGCCAAAGAACTGATAGCCCGTATACAGGCGCAGGTAAAACTGACCGGTATCCGTAAAAGTGTGGACGATGCCGAAACACGTTTCCGCCTGGCGCTCGATTCTGCAAAGATGGGCGCCTGGGACCTGGATATGAAAACAGGAATTGTAATCCGCAATTTTCATCATGCACAGATTTTTGGTTATAGCGATGAATGCTTACCCTGGACATTCCAGTCATTCCTGGATCATATTCATCCCGATGACCGTAAAAAAACAGAAGACATTTTCGAAGAAGGACGAAAGAATGGCGTGTTCCAGATCGATGCCAGGATCATCCGCGCCGATAAACTGGTACGCTGGATTAAAACCAATGCAAAAGTCTTTTATGACGAAAATAATGTTGCCGTCAGAACGATCGGTACCGTTATCGATATTACGAATGAAAAGTTACAGAGCGAAGCAATACGGCAAAGCGAACAGCGGCTTCGTGAGATGATCAGGCAGGCGCCGGTAGCTATGGCTATTCTTCGTGGCCCGGATTACATATTCGAGATCGCAAATGATGATTATTTCCAGATAGCCGGTAAAAAACCACACGACGTGATCGGCAAACCTTTGCTGAAGGCCCTTCCCGAAATTGCCACACAGGGATTGAAGGAGTTAATGGATAATGTTGTAGCTACCAATAAAGCCTTCGTCGGCAATGAATATCCCGTGTTGCTGAATAAGTTTGGAAAAGAAGTCATGACTTATTTCAATTTCGTATACCAGCCCATGCATGAAGCCGATGGTTCGATCAGCGGTATCATGGTCGTAGCTTCCGATGTTACCACGCAGGTGCTTGCAAAGAAAAGCATTATGGAAGCGGAAGAGAATTCTCGTTTGGCGATTGAAGCGGCTGACCTGGGATCATACACGATCGATGTGGAAACCGGCGAAATGACAGCAACGGACAGGTTTTATGAATTGTTCGGATATAAAAGAACGGATAACATCCATCACAGTGACCTCATCAATGCCGTGGATCCTGAATTTACCGAGGTCAGAAGAAAAGCACACGAAGAAGCAGTACGCACAGGCTTCCTGCATTATGAAGCCAAATTCAACGGAGGCAATGGGAAAACAAGATGGCTGAAATTAAGTGGTAAGACGTTCTTCAATAAAGAACATAAACCGGTACGTATCCTGGGTATCGTAATGGATATTACAGAGCAGCGTGAATCGCATCAGCGTAAGGATGATTTCATCCGCATGGCCAGCCATGAATTAAAAACACCGGTTACTTCTATCAAAGGATATGTGCAATTGTTATTAAGCATGTTGAATAAAGAAGGAAAGGAGCAATTACCATTATCCTTACCCCTGCTCGAATCATCATTATTGACAGTGGACAAACAGGTATTGAAACTTACGAGGCTGATGTCTGAATTACTCGATCTTTCCCGCATCGAAAGCGGCAAACTGGAATTATCCAATGAATCATTGAATGTAAATGAACTGCTCGAAGATATAGCACAGGATTTTTTATATACCAATACAAAGCATACGATCACAATAAAACATGATTACGCCTGTACGATCTATGGCGATAAAGACAGGCTGGGACAGGTATTCATCAACGTTATCAATAATGCGATCAAATATTCCCCGGCCATCGAAAAAGTGGATATCCGTATTTACAAAGGAACGGAAAATCGTGTCGCTATCAGTATCAAAGATTATGGAATTGGTATTGCGCCTGTTAATCATGAACTGATATTTGAACGTTTCTTCCGCGCTGAAGGGAAAAATGAACAGACGTACCCGGGATTTGGCATTGGCCTTTCTATTGCCAAAGATATTATCGAACGCCATCATGGTACGATCAAGGTAGAAAGTGAAAAAGAAAAAGGATCTGAATTTATTATATTGTTACCTGTAGAAAAAGAATTAATCCTTAACCCCGCAAAGATCTATTAAACCAACTGTCTGTCATGTCTACCGGCCCCTTTTCTTCATCAGCCTCTTCGTCCTCATCTCACGATAAGGAATTGGGAAAGCTGAACTTTGAACTGGACCCCACGGGCCCGTACAGGGGATTATTGGAAAATCTTCCTTTTGCTTTTTATACCTGCAATAAGCAAGGCTATATTACTTATTATAATGAAGCAGCTGCTATGCTTTGGGGCAGGCAACCCGAACTGGCAAAGGATCGATGGACAGGAGCCTGGAAGATTTATTATCCTGACGGCATTACTCAAATGCCTTTTGAAAAATGCCCGATGGCCATTGTTTTGCAGGAAGAAAGGATAGTGGAAGGAGAACAGCTCATCATTGAACGACCTGATGGCACCCGCAGAACGACCTCGTCTCATCCCCGGCTTGTTTACGATGAAAAAGGCCAGGTCTCCGGCGGCATTAATATACTGTTGGATATTACGGTTAGTAAAGAAATAGAAATACAAACCGGCAGGCTCGCTGCGATCGTTCAATCATCAGAAGATGCGATCATCAGTAAAACATTGGATGGTATTGTTACCAGTTGGAATCCTGCCGCAGAAAAATTATTCGGATATACATCGGAAGAAATGACCGGCCAACCGATCACGATCATTATTCCAAAAGACCGCCTTATGGAGGAAACCCGTATACTGGAAAGATTACGAAAGGGAGAACGGGTAGAACATTTCGAAACCCAACGTGTTTCGAAAAAAGGAAAGCTGCTCGATCTTTCGCTTACCATTTCCCCGATCAGGGATGAAAAAGGCAATATCATTGGTGTATCAAAGATCGCCCGCAATATCAATGAAGCAAAAGAATTGAATGAAGCCTTGCAGGCAAGTGAAGAACGCTTACGAATGGCCACCGATTCCATGCACATGGGTTACTGGGATTTTCAACCACTGACAAAAAAGATCATCTGGTCCGATGAGTGCCGCCGCATCTATGGTTTCACCAAAGAGCGTGAACTCGAAAGCTGGATGGTGATCGATCATAATCACCCGGATGACAAAGAGTTTATTGCTGGCGCAGTAGCCGCCGCCCTCGACCCGAAAGGTACAGGCGATTTCCGCATCGAACACCGCATTATACGTGATGATAATAAACAAATGCGCTGGGTAAGGGTGCAGGGAAAAGTGTTTTTCGAGAATAACAAACCCGAACGTTTTATCGGTACCATGCTGGACATCACCGAAGAAAAACAATCGGTGGAACTGATCAGGGAAAGCGAGGAAAGACTTCGCATGGCGATTCAATCCACTAAATTAGGAACCTGGGAATTCAATCCCCTGGCAGGCACACTGAACTGGTCGGATGAATGCCGTATTATTTATGATGTCCCCGCAGATGTAGAGATCAATTATGATTTTTTCCAGGAACATATTTTTCCGGATGATAAGGAATATGCCGAAAGCGAAATACAAAAAGCAATGGATCCTTCCGGTAGTGGTGATTATAATATCCAGTATCGCATTCTACGTTATAGCGATAAGCAACCCCGCTGGATCAGTGCACATGGTAAAGCATTTTTTCAGAAGGGACAGGTGACGCGGTTCATAGGAACCGTACTCGATATCACCACGGAAAAAGAAGCTGAAAACGAATTAAAGGAAAGTGTAGAACTGTTTCAGACGATGGCCGATAATGTACCGGCTATGATCTGGATGTCGGGTACAGACAAATTCAATGATTATTTTAATAAGACATGGCTGGAATTTACCGGCAAGACCATCGAGCAGGAACGGAACGATGAATGGCTGAAAGGTGTGCATCCCGGTGATGTAGAAAAATGCAGGAGCATTTATAAGATCGCATTGGATCATCAAAAAGGATTTTATATCGAATACCGTCTTCTACGTCATGATGGACAATACCGGTGGATCTCCGACAATTCTGTGCCCAGGTTCAATCCGAAAGGCGAATTTGCCGGTTTTATCAGCGCCTGTGTTGATATCGATGATCAGAAACGGTTCCGGGAAAAAATCCAGGATAGCGAACTGTTATTCAAAACTATTTCCAATGTTTCACCCGTTGGGTTATGGATGACTGATACAACCGGCATGAATACATTTGTGAATGATACCTGGATAAAATGGACAGGCATGCCCCTGGAAAAGCAACTGGGGGTTGGCTGGCTGGATCGTGTACTGGAAGATGATAAGGTAGATGCTCCTCAAAAATTCCAGGAAGCAATGGCCAACCGGAAAAAATACTCGGCAGAATTCAGGTTATTGAGAGCCGATGGAGAATTACGCTGGTGCCTGACAGAAGGATCACCTTTTTATGATATCAACGGCGAATTTGCCGGGTATGCAGGTTCTGTTACCGATATTACCGAGATCCGCAAACTGGAACAACGCAAGGATGATTTTATAAAAATGGCGAGCCATGAATTAAAAACGCCTATTACTTCGATCAAAGGGTATGTGCAGCTGCTGCTGAATATCCATGACGAAATGGATGATCAGAAATGGCAGGCCGCGAGAGGTATGGTGCGTTCCTCGCTGGGAACCATTTCCAAGCAGGTTACCAAACTCACAAGGCTGGTATCCGAATTACTGGATCTGACAAGGATCGATTCCGGGAAACTCGAATTAGATAAAACCAATTTCAACCCGGTTGCCCTGGTAGAAGAAAGCGTACAGGATATTATGCAAACGGCTACCCGGCACAAGATCATTATTGACAATAAATTTGAAGGTTCGCTTCATGCAGACAGAGACCGTATTTCCCAGGTAATATTGAATTTGCTGACCAATGCCGTAAAATATTCACCTGCTGCATCAACTGTAGAGATACATCTCACAGGAAATGATCATTCCTTTACAGTGAGTGTGGCCGATTATGGTATCGGTATCGATAAAAAAGAACAGTCAAGAATATTCGAGCGCTTTTACCGGGTAGAAGGCAAAAATGAATTGACCTATCCCGGTTTTGGAATTGGCTTATTCATTGCAGCAGAAATCGTGCAGCGCCATGATGGTAGTATTACTGTGGAAAGCGAAAAAGGAAAAGGTTCGGTTTTTTCTTTTACTTTACCCTTATAGCCGAAGATAACTAATGAATCAGAAACATAACATATTGGTAGTCGATGATGATCCGGATATCAGCATGATGCTGAAACTCATGCTTGAATTTAAAGGGTATGC
>CAMLGR010000062.1 GCA_946479615.1 uncultured Bacteroidota bacterium
AAAGGATTTTCTTATGGATATGTAGGCAGTGTATTGATGCAACTGATTGGTTTTGCACTGGTGATGACGATGAGTGATGCAGGCAGAGCCTCGCAGATCACGTTCCTGCTCGTAGGCATCTGGTGGATCGGCTTTGCACAGATCACCTTCAAACGATTACCCGGTGCAGTTAAAAAAGATATTCCGAAAAAAAATATCCTGCGTGATGGGTTTACAGAAGTAAAAAAAGTATTCAATGAAGTAAGAAAAATGCCGGTGCTGAAAAGATTTCTCCGTGGATTTTTCTTTTACAGCATGGGTGTACAAACCGTAATGCTGGCAGCCACCCTATTCGGAAGCAAGCTATTAAACCTGGAAGATACCAAGCTCATCATTACCGTAGTATTGATACAACTGGTAGCCATTATCGGCGCAGTAGCCATGAGCCGCTTATCCAAACGTTTTGGCAACCTGAAAGTATTGATGGGTGTTGTCATTTTCTGGATGCTGGTTTGCGTAGCCGCTTATCGCACCGCTACCCAGGCAGAAGTCTTGCAGCCACTTCATGAAATGGTACATAGTTTAAAAAAACAACAGGAAGACCGGAAAGCCGAAGGTGAACAGGTACAAAAAATGCTGGATGCGCAGATCGCGATCATTCAAAAAAAACTGGACCCGCAGCAAAAACCAATTGAATATAGTTTTTATGCACTCGCTATAGCGGTAGGATTGGTCATGGGTGGTATACAGTCCCTCAGCCGTTCTACGTATTCCAAACTAATGCCTGAAACAAAAGATACTGCTTCCTACTTCAGTTACTATGATCTCACCGAAAAGATAGCGATCGTAATCGGTATGCTCAGCTTTGGCTATATCGAAGAAATTACCGGCAGCATGAAAAATTCTGTACTATTCCTCATCGCCTTTTTCGCCATTGGCTTTATATGGCTGTATAGCGCATGGTTTAAACAGAAAAGAGCATAAGATTTTTTTTCACCACATAGGAACATAGGATTCACATAGGATTCTATGTATTGTCTATGTTCCTATGATCCTATGTGGTGAAAAAAATCATTTACTTTCGCTTCATGAAACTATACTCTATCAACACCGGCTATTTCCGTCTCGACGGCGGCGCTATGTTTGGTGTGGTTCCTAAAAGTATCTGGAACAAAATCAATCCCGCCGATGAAAATAATATGTGCAACTGGGCGCTTCGTTCCATGCTGATCGAAGATGGCGATCGCCTGATCCTTATCGATACCGGCATGGGAGATAAACAGGATGCAAAATTCTTCGGGCATTACTATCTCAATGGCGATGATTCGCTGGATAAATCATTACAGAAATATGGATTTACACGGGATGATATTACCGATGTATTCATGACGCATCTCCATTTCGATCATTGCGGCGGCAGTATTGCCCGTGAAGGCGATAAACTGGTACCTGCTTTTAAAAAAGCCGTATTCTGGAGTAATAAAGAACATTGGGAATGGGCCACGAAACCCAATGCAAGAGAGAAAGCCTCTTTTCTCAAAGAAAATATTCTTCCCATGCAGGAAAGCGGCCGGGTGAAGTTTGTAGAGGTGACACCTGGCAGCGCCACACGATTGGGAGAAACTTTGTTTGCACCCGGCATTTCCATCCGTTTTGTGAATGGTCATACAGAAGCTATGATGCTTCCGCAAATACAATACAAGGGTAAGACCCTTGTCTATATGGCGGACCTGCTTCCTTCGCAGGGACATATCCCTTTACCTTATATTATGGGTTATGATATGTTCCCGCTGACGACATTGAATGAAAAGACAGCCTTTCTGAAAGAAGCCGTTGAGAATAATTATATACTTTTCTTTGAGCACGATCCCATGTATGAATGCTGCACATTGAAACAAACGGAGAAGGGAATACGGGCGGGAGAGTTTTTTAAGTTGGAGGATATCTGAACCAGGATTTGGGGGGATTAATGGGATTTTTGGGAAAGAGGAAGATTACTTAATGAAAGATTATAGTTTATAAAATGAAGAAGGTGCATAAAGGATGATATTCTTTATGCACCTTCTTCTATTTTATGATTCTTATTCTCCTAAAAATCCCATTAATCCCCCCAAATCCTGGTTCCGACATTCCCGGCTCAAACTACTTCCTCCTTATCAACGCATCCATCGGGTGACGTAAGTTTTCATAACTCATCATATCGATCTTTACTTTACCTACTACGATAGGGCTTTCGATACGAACAGGAATATGGTTATCATCATCCGTTACCCACACCGTCATTTTTTCACCACCATCGAATACGGTTCCTTTGATCAGCAACGGTTTGAATTTAATCGCATTGAATTTTCCAAACTTGGTCTTGATCGTTTCGCGGCCCAGGTAGCGGATATACATTTCATTCACTTCATTATCTAAAAACATAGAAAACGCGATCTTATCATTCACCCTGAGTTTGGAGAAATCGATATTGCGGGCGTAGAAAACTGCACTTACCACATCCTGCACACAGGCCGGGACTTTGAATAGACCATCGTTGGTAACGGCTGTATTCGCTGTCTTATTAAAAGTAACGTTCTGGTATATTTTATGTCCCCCTTCATTTACGTTGCGGATAAATTTCAGCGGTTGCAGATTGGCAGTATCCATATAGGTCTCATACCTGTCGCGCACTTTATACAGGAAATCGTAAGAGGAATTAGTATTGCCTTCGCCTACGATATGATAGACCGGTTTATTATTCATCGTTTCCAGTGTATTGGTAAACGTGGCAGTTCCTGCATTTACATAAATACCGGCTACAGCATAGTAAACGGTAAAAGAAACTTTTTCACCAGCCTTGAAAGCCGTATTGCGGATACCACAGGCATCCTGCGGCGTTTCCGCTCTGGTGGTGAATGCCGTGAGAGCAACCAGTGGTAATATGATCAGTTTGATTATTCCTTTCATCAGAAAATAAATTAGGTTACAGATGACCCGTTTTTATTGACAAATATTTTTTTAATACTCAAAATTAACAAGCTGCCGGTTAAGGCAGGAATGATCAGGTTGATAAACCATATACTTACCGAGGTCAGTCCTATTCCCAATTGGTTGGTGCTGAACAGGCCCAGTAATTTCAAACTCACTTTCCCCCTGAGGCTGAGATCGGTAAACAAAGCAATCGTTGGGATCACGGCCATCACCAAAAAAGAAACGCTGACAGCCCACAACGTTTGCCCCCATGAAATTGTTACATCAAACAGGTGAAACAGCAAATAATACTGTATGATGAACACCAGGAAACGTAATGCTGATAAAGACAGTAATTGCAGCAGCAAAGTTGCATTAAAATCCTCCAATGTCTCTAAAAGCCAGGCGTATTTCCTGCTAAATGGCAACCGGTCAAACCAACCGATCACCCAGGATAACCGGAAATAAAAAAGTGTTAAAACAACTACTACCCCCGCCGATCCATACAGCATAATATGTACCCAGAATGCCGATACCAGGCGGCCTGCAATCACCTGCCCTTCCAGTATGATCAACCCGATCGTTCCCATTAGTAAGGTTACGATCAACTGGCTCAGGCTGCTGGTGATGGTCAGAGCTATCGCCTTCAACCGGTTCCCGTCATCCATATACAATACCCTGCCAAAATATTCCCCAACCCTGTTGGGAGTTGTCACCGAAAAAGAAACACCGGAAAGAACGGCCTTGAAAGCCCTGATAAAACTAATAGACTGGATGCGCCGGATACATAGTTTCCATTTAAACGTTTCGATACCCCAGTTCACCACCATCAGCAGGAACGCTATTACCAGATTCCATATCTGCGCACTTCCAAATGATTCACGGATATGCTGCCAGGATCGCTCCAGGTCAGGTTGCCGTCTTAACTGGTTGTAAATGGACCAGGAAACCCAAAGAAACAACAGTGGTCCCAGGAAATAGTTAATGAAAACCCTGATTTGTTTTTTACGTACACTCTGTATTTGCATAGTTGGGATCAATGGCGCCTTCATGAAATTTTCATCTATAAGGAAATGTGTATTTTGCGGAAGGAAAATTTCACACCGGGTTATCCGGCTTCATTCATCCTGTAAAAATACTGCCTGTTTGCAAAAAGCTGCTAAAATAATTCTGGGTATAGATCCCGGCACCCTGCTGATGGGCTATGGCATCATCGAAGTGCATAGTAAAAAGATGGTCATGCGGGAAATGCAGACATTACGGCTTTCTGCCAAACAAGATAATCATGAACGATTGTACCTGATCCATAAAAAAGTAACCGAACTCATCATCAGCTTTCGCCCGCATGAGTTTGCCATCGAAGCGCCGTTCTTTGGAAAGAATGTACAAAGTATGCTGAAACTGGGAAGAGCACAGGGGGTAGCGATCGCAGCAGCGATGAGCGCCGGCATTCCTGTAACTGAATACTCTCCCCGGAAAGTAAAGCAATCCATTACAGGAAATGGTAATGCAGACAAGGAACAGGTATGGAAAATGCTGCAGCACTTGCTGGACCTGGAACAGGAACCCGATTATTTCGATGCTACCGATGCACTGGCGATTGCCGTCTGCCATCATTTTCAATCCGGCTCTTCACTGCTGAAAACAGGAAAGGGATTCAGCGGCTGGGGCGATTTTATTAAAAAGAATCCTGATAAGATAAGGAAGCAATTATGAGTTATGAATGCAGAATTATGAATGATGCACGAGAATCAGGCGCCTCCCATTCATAATTCTTCATTCATAACTCAATCATTCAAATTCCTTACAATCTTCTCCTGCACTTCTCTCAATTCCTCTTCCGATAAGGTCAGTTTGGCCTGGTTAAAATTGAGATCGTTCGCTGAATTGATCGGGATCAGGTGCACGTGTGCATGAGGCACTTCCAGGCCGATCACGCTGATACCGCAGCGATCACAATCAAAACTTTTTTCAATTGCTTTGGCAATCGGTTTTGCAAACAATAATAATTCCCGGAGATAGGTATCGGGCAGATCGAACAGTTTATCTGTCTCGGTCTTTGGTACGACCAGCACATGCCCTTCGCGGAGAGGAAATATATCAAGGAATGCAAAGAATTGTTCGTTCTCAGCTATCTTATACGAAGGGATCTGCCCCGAAATAATTTTGGAGAAGATTGTCATACACCAAATGTAAAAAATAAAGAGCTAACTCTTCTTTGTGCCCCTCGTGTCCCGGCGTAGCCGGGATAGTGTTCTTTGTGCTATCACACATAAAATGCCAATGGTACTCTTTTTTATTTTATAAAAGACGTCAACTGTATTAAGCCTAACCTCGATATTTTAGGTATCACAAAGGACACGATCCCGGCTACGCCGGGACACAAGGGACACGGGTGAAATAAATAAAACAGCCCTTTAGAAAAAGGGCCGTCTCTTTTTGGAACTCTAAGTGTAAGTAGATAACTATTAACTATTAAATCACCCCTCAAAAAATTCGTTTATTACGATAAGGTTGTACTACGGGTTGCGGTACCAGTTTTTTGTTTTTTTGTTTGGTTAATCTTTCGATTATTTCTTTTACCTCTTTTATTCGTTCTTTCCATTTTTCAGGTGCACTCATAGCCGTACGTATTTATGATCGTACGCCGATAATGCAGTTGATCTTTTGCCGGCACAACCTTTATGACCTTTTGATCGTTACAAAATTTGCTGCCCCGCTGGCCTGTTCCGGGGAGCAAGGTCCTGTTAGAATGATGCGAAAGTCTGTTTTGCTGCAGGGTGCAGGCCAGTAGAGAAACAGGCAACTGGTAAGTAGCCAGTTGTAATGATAGTGGTGCAGTGGTTGTAAAAGGGTCGTTGTTCGAATAAGCCGGGCTGGTTGGTGGATAGGTCCGGCTGTATATAGTTTCTAAGCAATTAGTTTGATTTGTTTTCAATTTCCAGGGTATTAGCGGCCCATAGAAATATTGGAATTAGGTACTGATCCATGATCCGGGTCCACCTGCACTTCGGAATATCCTGATCTTCTTTTGATCGTAGTTTTCCGATTTAAAATGTGGTTTTCCGAATCGTGAGACAAACGTAATATCTGCTTCACGGATTTGCAAGTCTATTCCCAAATAAATTTTAAAATTCTTCCAAATCATTCATTTTCAGCACAAAAACATGGGTACCTTTGCTCTTAAACCAGTTCCTTTGGCTCCTGTTATTCAAGTAAAGCACCTCACTAAATATTTCGGCGACCTCAGGGCCGTGGATGACCTTTCTTTCACCGTACCTACGGGGGAAGTATATGGGTTCCTGGGACAAAACGGCGCGGGCAAATCGACGACGATCCGTATGCTGCTGACATTGATACAACCGGGTTCCGGCGAAATAGAAATGTTTGGAATGAACCTCGCCACTCATCGCAGCGAGATCATGCGGCGCACAGGAGCGATCATTGAACGGCCCGATCTCTACAAGTACCTCTCTGCTTTTGAGAACCTCCGCTTCTTTGCTGCGATAAGCGGCATAAAGATTACCGGTAAAACGATCATGGAGCAACTTGAACGGGTGGGCCTCGCACAACGCGCACATAGTAAAGTAGGTACCTTTTCACAGGGAATGAAACAACGATTGGGTATTGCAGTAGCCATGGTGCATGATCCGCAATTGATCATCCTCGATGAACCCACCAATGGACTTGACCCGCAGGGCATCGCCGATATGCGCCGCCTCATACTTCACCTCAGCCGTGATCTTGGCAAAACAATTTTCATCTCCTCGCACTTACTCAATGAAATAGAACTGATCGTCGATTCGCTTCTCATTATTGACAAAGGCAAAAAAGTAGCAGAAGGCAAAAAAAATGACCTCTTGAATCCTGTCAAAACACAGGTAGAACTCATCACTGACAATAAAGAAAATTCACTGACCCGGTTAAAAGAAACCTCCTGGGCCGCTTTCCTGCAAAGCAGTAACAATGGTCATATCATTTTAGAAATAGATAAAGGTTTGATACCGGAACTGAACCGCACCCTGGTCGAAAAAGGCATCAATGTTATTTCCTTACGACCCAAACATTCACTGGAAGATTTCTTCCTTTCATTAACCAGGCACTGATATGTTATTAAAGATCGAACTGTATAAAATATTCAAACGGCCACGCACCTATATTGCTTTTGGTGTGATCACGCTCATCGTGCTATTGATACAGATCGCACTCATATTTGATAAGGAAGAATACGTAGGATTTATGATGAGCGGGTTGAAAGAAACATTCGATGCTCCTGCCAATGAAGTATTGAATGGATACTCGGTCTGTTTTATTATCCTGAACCTGCTCTTGATTCATGTGCCTATCCTGGTGGCATTGATCGCAGGAGACATGATCTCTGGTGAAGCGAATATGGGTACGCTTCGCCTGATCGCTGCCAAACCGGTGAGCCGTACACGGTTACTGCTCGTAAAATTCACCGCTTCTTCCATTTATACCGTCCTGTTACTAATTTGGGTAGCTATCCTTGCACTTGGATTAAGTGTGCTTTTGTTTGGTTCGAATCAACTCTTTGCTACCCGTGGATTTGAATTAAATATTATTGCCCGTGATGATATATTATGGCGGTATATCGCAGCTTTCGGTTTTGCCATTATCGGGTTGATCACGGTCGCTTCCCTGGCCTTTATGCTTTCCACTTTTTATGATAACTCGATCGTGCCGGTAGTAACAACGGTTTGCATCATCATTGTATTTACAATTCTTACCCAGATGCAGATCCCTTTTTACGACGACACCATCAAACCCTATCTCTTTACTACACATATGCTTGGGTGGAAAGGGTTTTTCTATGTAAAAGCAAATGAAGGAGAAACCATCAGGGGTTCGGTTGAAAACCTGTCCGCCGTATTAAAAAGTGCTGGTATATTGATTGGCTATGCCATATTATTCCTGCTTATTTCGGTATGGCATTTCAAAAAGAAAAATATTTTAAGCTAAATGAAACCGATCCTTTATTTATTCATCACCATATTCTTCTCTTTGTCAACGCGGGCGCAATCGCCGGAAGAACTCGTGCTGAAAGTAAAAGAAAAACTGGATAAAGTAACTGATTATGAGGCCAGCGGCAGTATGAAAATGAATGTCATCTTTATCAAGGCACCGGTAGCGAAAGTAAAAGTGTATTTTAAAAAACCGGATAAGCTGAAGATCAAAAATGAAAGCGGCATTTCCCTGATACCAAAAGGTTCTGTGAACATTCACCTGGGCAACGTGCTCAGCAATATGAGCTCCTTCGATATACTCGATGCCGGCAGGGAAGATAAAACCGGTTTTCGCATCATCAGATTATTACCGAAAGATGATAATGCCAACGTCGTATTATCTACTTTATATATCGATGAGAAACTGTTCCTGGTAAGAAAAGCAAAAACAACTACACGCGAGAACGGCACCTATGAACTGGAAATGACCTATGGAAAATACAGCGATTATGGATTAGCCGATAAAGTGATCTTCACCTTCAATACCAAAGATTATAAATTACCCAAGGGTGTCACCTTCGATTACGATGATGGAACAAAGGAAAAAACACCCGATGAACTTAAAAATAAGAAAGGGAAAGTAGAGATCACTTATTCCTCTTACCAGCTCAATAAAGGAGTACCCGATTCAGTTTTCGATTGATCATTGTCCTTCCCTGATCTCTTCATCTTCCATTCTTGCAAATACTTCAGGATTGATCTTCTTGAGCGGGTTAGACCTGTTGCTATCAAACTCCGTACGCTGGCGTATGATATCGATACATTGAAATACGGCCGCCAGGAACGAAGAACTATCGGCTTTATCCTTCCCGGCAATATCAAATGCCACACCATGATCGGGTGATGTGCGAACGGCAGGAAGGCCGGCTGTATAATTCACGCCTTCACCACTGGCCAATGTTTTGAAAGGGATCAGTCCCTGGTCGTGGTACATGGCAAGTACCGCATCGAATTTAGTATGGTTACGGCGGGCAAAGAATGCATCGGCGCTGTAAGGACCTACTGCCAGTATATTATTATTCTTGGCTTCACGGATCGCAGGTTGTATGATCGTTTCTTCTTCATTACCTACCAGTCCTTCATCCCCGGCATGCGGGTTAAGACCCAGCACAGCGATCCGTGGTTTATCGATACCAAAATCCCGTTGCAGGCTTTTATTGATGATCTGTAGTTTGCTGACGATCGCTTCCTTCGTGATATGCTTCGCGATCTCGCTGACAGGAATATGTTCTGTCACAAGCGCTACCCGGAAATCACCGGCACAAAGCATCATCACCACATCATTCACCCCAAACATTTGCCGGAGATAAGGAGTATGTCCCGTATAATTGAAATCGGCTGATTGTATATTCTTTTTATGTATCGGTGCTGTCACCAGTCCATCAATCTGTTTTTGTTTTAAGGCAGCGACGGCTGTCTGCAGGGAAAGAACCGCATATTTACCGGCAACATCGCTTAACTGGCCGGGATTGATCACCACATCTTCTTCCCAGCAGCCAAATACATTGACCTGTTTCGTACTGAGGCGCACAAATTCCTTGGTGCTCTGGTAGCTGAAATTAACCGGTTCGGTAACGGATTTCTTATAAAAATTGATCACTTTATTGGATGCAAAAACAAGCGGGGTGCATTGTTCCAGTAACCGGCTGTCTGTAAAGGTCTTTATGATCAGTTCAAGACCGATACCATTCAGATCGCCACAGGAAATGCCTATAACAGGTTTGGTAGTGACAGGTTGATTCATACTAAAAAAATGAAAAGTGAAGATACGCATTTCACAGGGAAAGGCATTTTACGGGGTGATGGGTACAATATTGATTGTTATTTCCCGGTTGGAAAAATATTCAATGCTCAACTCTCGATCAAAAGCCGTTTCCTCGTCACTTCACCCCATTTGAACATTGATTATTGGTTTATTGAATATTTTCTTATCCACCGCCAGAAATAATCAAGACCCAAACTCTATATAAAAAAAGCCGCTCCTCTGGAACGGCTTTCAATATCATTACTTAAACTCCTGCTTACAACATTCTCTTCAGCACTTTTCTTGTCAGTATCTGGTCATTATTCCTTATTCTCAGGATATACGTTCCGGCCGACAATACTTCTGTATCTGTAAGGCTCAGCTGGCTGATACCGCTATGAATAACAAATGATTTTTTCTTGACCAGTTTACCAAATATATCCAGCAGTTCGGCTTCGATCTTTGCATCAACCGGGGAACTGATATCGAAATCAAGTACCTGGCTGAACGGATTGATCACATTTACCAGGGCGAATTTCTTGCCTTCTTCAATGGATAAAGGAATGATCCTTGAATATTTGGTATTGCCTGACTGGGTAGCTAAACCAAGACGGTAATATACTTTGCCGGTAACAGGAGTAGGATCGATAAATGAATACTGGTTGGTGCTACTGTTAAGATTATTATATCCATTTATAGTTCCTACGGTACTGAAACTATTTCCGTCAGTACTTCTTTCCACTTTGTATTTCACCGGCTCATCTTCTTTGGAAGTGACCCATGAAAGGTTGGCCATATCACCTGCCAGTTTACCATTAAAGGAAAGTATATCTGTTTTCAACGGCGTACCACAGTTCAATACATTTAATGTAAGGAAATTGATACCGCTGGTAACGATACAATTGGTACCTCCCAGGTTAGATACTGTTGTAGCAGCTACCACCCTGTACATATCACCATTATTAGCTAATGTAGCGTCAAATGGCGAAACGACATAGTGGGTAACATATTGCCACAAGCCATTGACAAAAGTGGGAGTAACAGGGCCCTGGGGGGTGCTTACATCGGTATAGTTATTACCACCATCTGTACTTCTCTGCCATTTATAATAAACATAGTTGTCAAAGAAAGAAGAAACGGTATCATAAATAGTACTCGCATTCATCACGCAGACATTAGGATTGGCTGACGGCGAATATTTCATATTTGGCAAGCAGGTGGCCACACTTATATCATCCATTACCCAGTCATTACCACCACCGCCTTGTGAATTATTACGGATAGAGAAGGTAACACCGGTTTGGCTCGGTCCTGTAAGGAACACAAATCCTTTTTTGATCCAGCCGCCTACATTCACCTCACCCGTACTGTACCTGTCAAGACCATCAAGGATAAAGGTAAGGTTAGGGTATACACCCGGCTGGTAAGTAGAAGTACCTGATGTGTCGATACCGCAATTGGTACATATATTTCTCATCCAGGCGGAAAATTCATAATAAGTGGAAGGACATAAACCAGTTAATGACTGCCGGTATACTTCAGCTGCTACATAGTCGGTATTTACTTCAAGCATATAACCGGCGGTATCACTGGCTGCAGGAGGTAAATTACCCGCAGCGTCGTTGGTGCCTGTATGGTCACCATCAATATCCCAGAAACCACCATGCATACGATTGTTACAATCCTGTGCAGCAGGCGGTGTACCACAGGTTGGCTGCTTATTGGCAGTCTGGTTGGTACTGTTCCGCGGGCTCATGTTCTTCACAATAGCATATTGACCATCACCTACACCCTGTGAAGGACTAACATTTATAAATGTATATCCGGGAATTGGGTTAGTAAGATCGGTTGTCCTGTTCAACGTACCGCCACTACCAAAAGATCCACCAAATTCCTGTGCATTGTTCAACCCAATGGAGTTGGAACAAAGGGTCATAGGTGTACTGATCAGGATATTATAAGGTATGGTGGAAAGGGCTATATCCGCACCGCCTAATGAAGTACGGTAAATAAATTTACCAATCCCAAACTTAATGGTATCACCAGGATTACCGGTAACCTTTACACGAAATGAAGTAGCGAATAAAACACCACCGCCGCCTTTTGGCCTGTCTGTGCTGGCTACAATGGTTCCGGTAGCACCGGTTATATCGGTATCTGTATTATCAGCCGGTGTGCCGGGTGATGCATTAAGAAACCCGATATTCATACGGATATTATAAGTACCTGCCGGTAATGTGCCCGGCACATACGTCGCTGCATCATTATATACGTTAGGTGTTGGCGTATACCTTCTGACTGTTTTACCTTCGTTACTGATGATCCTGATCGAATCATTGGCACCGGAAAGCATGACTGTATTGGTAGGAATATTATCGACATACCTTGGCCTGTACAATGTTCCTGAAGTATGGTTGATCGTCATTCTTATTTCCAGTGTGTCGCCGGTTTCTACCACACCACCTATTGTTTTCTTGGAAAGATTTACATAACTGTTACCAAAACGAGGTGGTGGAGAAGTAGTAGAAACGCAAATACTGAATTCTCCATTATTAATCGGGGCCGCACCAGTTCCCGTTGTATATACACGGACATAATATACAGCGCCCGCAGTGGTAGCATATGTTATTGAAGTAGTACCGCAGGCAACGCTGGTTCCCAAACTACCGCAGGTACCCTGGAAAAGCTGGAGACGTTTTGTTCCGCCCACTCCTGTACCAAAAGAACTGGTTGTAATTGTAGACGTTGCGTTTACCGCGGTGAATTTAAACCATACATCGTAAGATACTGTTCCTGTACAAGGAGCAACGGCAACAGCCGAAGCGGTTGCACTGACCATTGTATTAATAATATTACTACAGCTTCCGTTAACAGGTAATGTGATTGCGCCGCTGCACTCATCATTAATAGGTGCATCAGGAGCTTCATGCGTTACACAAATAGTAAATCCTGAATTCACGGGTGTTGTTACTGCCGTTCCGGCGGATGTATATACTCTTACAAAATAGGTAGCGCCTGCTGTCAGGGAAGAAACAGCCATACCAGAAGTACCACAGGCAATAGATGTCAATGCCGCACAGGTACCTGAAAATACCTGTATCCTTGGTGTGTTCACATTACTTCCTACACTACCTAATGTAATGGTAGCATTATCTGTTGCTGCCGTAAATGAGTACCAAAGATCCTGCACAACCGGTCCCGTACACGGAGCCACTGCAGTCGCCGTAGCACTTGCTGCATAAAAATTTCCGGCAGTAGGAGTACCGCAGGTATTTAAAGTAGAAGTCAATCCTGTTGCCGTAGCACAGGTATTATTGGCAGGAGCAGGGTCAGTGATACAAATATTGAACGAGCCGGTATTTGCACTGTTAGTAGAATATATCCTTATCCAATACTGCGTATTAATAACGGTAGTAGGTGTAACAGATGTATTACCGCAAGCTACCGAATTCATAGTACCTCCGCATGTACCTCCAAAAACCTGCACACGGGTGCCTGTAATGGTAGACCCTGTTATAGCAATAGTGGGTGAAGTACTTTTTGCGATAAACGTATACCATACGTCATCATTGGTTGATCCGGAACATCCGGTACCCCCTCCGATAGCTGTATATCCGGCACCTGAAGGAAGTGTGCCGGCTGTCGTACCACCGCATGTTGCGGGGTACGAATTAAGCGTGGGAGCAGCACCGCAAAGATCCGACTGAGCGCGGGAAATGAATGGCAATAACGCCAGTAAGAGCAACAGATGTAAACTCTTAGATAAGGTTCGGCTAGAAGTACAAGGCTTCATAAGTGGATTCGATTAGTTTTTCGGATAATGGACGGAACAAATTAACCATAAAAATCAACAGGAATCAATAGTGTTACTACGGAATAAATCTAAGTATATATACTAATTTTCTTTGGGGTAAATGCTCTTACAATTATAAGGATTCCTCTATATTTTTGACACTCAAATCCAATAAGATGAAAAAGCCACTACTTTTTTTCTCCACCCTTCTTTTACTATTCAGCTCGTTGCAATCTTCTTCGCAGGTTGTTGCAGGCCGGATGAACGAAGTTTTCCTGAAAACTGACTTAGTTAATGCCGCACAGAATTTTGATGATCCATGGGAAATTACTTACGGACCAGATGATTCCCTTTGGGTCACGGAAGCAAAAGGCTACAAAGTCAGAAAAGTAAGCCCCCTGAATGGCGGCTACCGCACTATCCTTGATCTGAACACTTTTACCGATGCGGCTTCTACTCCTACCACAAAATGGAGAAAGTCGTACACTGTCGGAAGCGGAGGTACTCCCAATCCACAAGGTGGGTTGATGGGGCTGGCACTTGAACCTGGCTTTAAAACTTCCAGCACCAAATATGTTTACCTGGCTTATGTGCACGATTATATCGGCAAGGACCAAACCTATCATACAGAAAAAACAATCGGTTATCTGTTTATAACATGGGTAACACGCTGGCAATACCTGAATGGTATGCTGAGAAATCCTGTTACCATCTGCGACACCCTGCACGGAAGCAGTGACCACAACAGTGGGAGAATGATCATCGCGCCTGAACCAGGCGGCACTACCAACTACCTGTACTATGCCATAGGTGATATGGGAGCCGGGCAGTTTGAAAATACCGGCCGCTATAATAAAGCGCAGGTAGTAGGAGTAAACGAAGGAAAGATCCTCCGCTTTAATTTAGATAATGTAGCAACAGGCAGCTGGGTTCCGGGTGATAATCCTTTCGGCAATGCCGTTTATGCATTGGGTATACGTAACAACCAGGGCTTTGCTTATGATTCCGTCTATGGTACGCCCCGTTTATATGGAACCTCACACGGTCCTTTCAGTGATGATGAATTCAATCTCCTTGAAAAAGGAATGAATTATGGTCACCCGATCGTGATCGGAAAAGCAAATGATGGTAATTATAATAATGCAAAAGCAGGAACCCCTGCGAGTGTACTGCCACTCATCGGTACTGAATCGGCGAATGCCGCTTCCATAGGAATTACCTATCGCGATCCGCTGTATGTGAATTATGCGGCCCCTTCAGGAAATACAACCACTGCCTGGAGTATTCAATATATATATACCAACCAGTACTATAATCCACCCGGACCCGGCACCGAAGGAAATTCACAGGATCTGAATGGCTTCTGGGCTTCGGAAGGTTATTCCGGTGCAGATCTTTATGTAAATAACAAGATCCCTGGCTGGAGAAATTCAATCCTCATGGGTTGTTTGAAATGGGGCCGTGTACTGAGAATGAAATTGAATGATGACGGATCGGCTGTTATCCCTTCAGGCGCAACAGATACCGTGAGCTATTTCGGAAGTATCAACCGTTTTCGCGATATGGCTATCGATAGTAACGGCAGAGATATCTATGTGGTAATGGATAGATCGACCAGCAGTTCTGGTCCCAGCGCCAGCAATCCTATCGTACCTGCCTGCGCAGGTTGTGTACAGAAATATACATTCCTCGGGTATAATAATAATGGCGGCGCAAGTATGATTCCCAATTTTATCAATGTAGCACGTGGTTCCGTGAATACCTGTAAAGATGCCAACAGGGTAACTGTCAATGCCAACAACAATGCAATATGGGTACCTGTTACCGACGATAGCAGCAATATTGTTGCGGAAATAAGAGCCAATGGAAATAACCTGGGCAATGTGCATACTTCTTTCTACTATAAAAACTCGGGTACCGTAAGACAGGATGGTGCTAAAAAATTGTACATGGATAGAAATATCTCTATCACTGTACAAAATCTTCCTACTACTAATGTATTCGTAAGACTGTATATCACCAATGGCGAACTGACGAGGATGATAAATGCTACCAATACATCAGGTATCGGCAGTGGTGTAACAGCCATTGGAAATATTGCCATTTTCAGTACCACAAGTAATTGCTCGGTTGCTATGAACTCAGCTGCTACCAAGTATACTACCACCAACGCTGTGCAGGCTGGTTCACAAACACCAGGTTATGTACTGACAGCTACGATTCCGCCCGCGGCATTCGGATCCGTGAATCACACAGCTACTTTCTTCTTTGCCAATAATTCACTTACTACCCTGCCAACCGAACTGATCTCATTTACAGGTACCCTGAATACCGACAGAACAGTAGGTCTTAACTGGAAAACAGGTAGTGAAATAAATCTTTCCAATTATGTAGTGGAAAGAAGTATAGATGGCCGCAACTATCAGCCGATTGGTTCAGTTGCACCGAACGGCAAAAATGATTATGACTTTATCGATAAAGACGCTTACAGCCAGGCTTCATTACTTATCTATTACAGGTTGAGAATCGTGGACATTGATCAGTCTTATAAATACTCGAATGTTATCACGATATCACTGGCTGATCTCGTAGGTACAGTCATTGCAACACCTAACCCGACATCAGGCGTCAGCAAAGTATCGATGACAGCGGCGATAGATGGAAATGCCAACTGGAAGGTGATCGACAATGCGGGTCGTACAGTTATGCAAAGCAACATTCAATTGAGAACAGGTGCTAACAGCATGACACTTGATATCAGCAGACTGGCTTCGGGTATCTATTACCTGAATGTAACAGGAGCCGGAATCGATTCAAAAATCAAACTTCAGAAATTATAAATAGTTTTTAGTTTTAACCGGATGATTTCCACGGCCCCTGTCAATGACAGGGGCCTTTTTTTATTACCCCTATGTGTGTATTCCTATGTATCTATGTGCCTATGTGGTGAAAAACTGACTGGCGTAGTCTTACCACATAAGCACATAGATATTAATCCTCCCTCTTCCTCCCACTCCTTACCCCATTGGTTACCAATCTCAACGTGTCTTTACGGTTCTGTTTTATTAGTAAAAAAAGAAATGAGCGCGGAGTGAATCTACCCGTTTTGATTATTTAACTGCCGGGGTCTGCACCGGTTGCCACAGCCTTGTATTAATATAGTAGTACTGAACACCGCCCACCCGGAATCAGAAAATACGTACCTATGAAGCCAATCAAATTTCTTTTGATCCTGGTCCTTTTGGTATTTTTTTCTTCCATCACACAAGGGCAGGAGAAATACAGCACCGTCAAAATCTATACAGCAGCTGATAAAACATTGCGTACCCGCATCATCGCTTTGTTACAGATCGATCACTTCCAGGAAACGGAAGATGGCGCTATTGTCTCGGAGATCAGCACAGCAGAACTCACGAAACTGAAAACTACTTCCACGCGCTACGAGATCATTGTCGATGATGTAGCCAAAAATCTCGATGCTATAAACAAGCAATATTACCAGCAGGTAGCGAATGGCGTATCATCTTCACAAAACCGTCTTGCATTTGAAGAAACCGGTCAGACCGTCGGCGCTATTATCCGCACCCCTTCTGATTTTGTTGTTCAGTCAACCTTTGGCGGATATTATAGTTTTCAGCAAATGGAAACAGCAATGGAAGATCTTGTTGCCGCCTATCCCAGCATTGCACAAAAAACATCGATCGGTCAATCGCACGAAGCAAGAAATATATGGTGCATTAAAATATCAGATAATGTAGCTACTGATGAAAATGATGAGCCTGAAGTACTCTTCATGGGATTGCAGCATGCACGAGAAGCCATCGGCGGCAGCAGCATGATCTTTTTTATGCAATATCTCTGTGAAAATTATATAACCGACCAGCGCATAAAAGATCTTATTGATAATCGTGAAATATATATCATCCCTTGCATGAATCCTGATGGATGGGAATACAACCGCACACATGGCGGCGCCGGCAGCGGCTGGCGAAAGAACAGAAGAAACAATGGTGGTGGTAATTATGGAGTGGATCTTAACCGCAACTGGGGATATGACTGGGGTAATTGCGGAATGCCTATCACCGGCGACCCTGGTTCCTGCGGCACCAATGATCCTTCCGATGATACTTATTATGGTCCTTCTTCTTTTTCCGAACCGGAAACAAAAGCCATCCGCGATTTTACTTATACCAAACATTTAGTCGCGATGATCGATCAGCACTCCTATGGTCCTTACTATTCATTACCCTTTGGAAGACCCAGTTTGCCAGGACATACAATGACAACTGCCGATAATTTATTTTACACCTATACTGCTGCGGCAATGGGAAACTATAATGGTATGAGAGCAGGCAACAGCGCCGAAGCATTGGGATATGAAGTAGCAGGCGGTGTAAAAGACTGGATGCTGAAAGGAAATATCGGCACCGGGACAAAAGGCAAAGTGTATGGTCTTACCGGGGAAGGCGGAGCAGGTGGCGGCATCGGCGGTTCCTTTGGTTCATTCTGGGCGCCTGCAGGACAGATCATCAACCTCTGCAAAGGAATGACCTATCAGAACCTGCAATTATTATACACAGCGGGGTCGTATGTCAATTTACAGGACAAAGGCGATATCAATATAAAAACAAAGACAGGTTCCTTTCCTTTTCATATCACACGTGTAGGACTGGAAAATAAACCTGTCACCATCTCGATCGAACCTATCGAAAACATACAGGCCAAAGGCACATCCGTTTTTATCAATTCGCTTCCCAACTACTATGACACCTACACGGATAGCGTGGCATTTATACTTCCTCCTTCCTTACCGGATGGACAACGCATCCGGTTCGCCTGGAAAATTCAAACAGGCGGTTATACCTATTATGATACCGTTACCAAATTCTATAATGCAACGCAGCTATTCCATGATGATATGGAAGGCAGCTTTGCTTCCAAATGGTCAGGCACGGCTGTCAACAGCGATCCTGGTATAACCGAAGAAAACTGGAGCTTCACTGCATTGGATAAATATACCGGATCAAAATCGATGACGGAATCGGCCAGCGGAAATTATTTTCAACGGACCACGCGTACCGCTACCTGCAAATCATCTTTCGACCTTAGTGATGCGACGGCAGCTTATCTCAGTTTCTGGACGAAATACAGGGCGGAGAATTTCAGGGATAAATTACGTGTGCAGGTTTCTGTCAATGGCACCACCTGGATATCTGTCGCTGGTACTACTACCATCCAGGAGCCAGGTACATTGGATGGTAGTACCATCAATGGCGTTCCTTCTTTAACCGGTATAAAAAATGACTGGACACGCGAACTCTTTGATCTGAGCGCCTGGACCGGAACGCCTGAATTAAGATTACGGTTCCAGTTTACTTCCGGCGCTACCAATTCATTCGCTTTTAGCGAAGACGATGGATTCTATATAGATGAAGTAACAGTTGTCAAAAGCACAGTGCCGCTGGTAACATTGCCCGTTCACTTTACCAACCTTACAGGAAAATTATTGCCTGATGAAACTGTCCGCCTCGACTGGGATGCAACCACCGACCAGTTGCACGATTATTTTGAAGCAGAAAGAGCATTGCCGGGCACTAATTTTATTTCTCTTGGAAAAGGGCCTGCTACAGCGCCTTACTGGAAAATAGATCCATCGCCGGTTGCCGGAAATAATTTTTACAGGATTAAACAGGTGGATAAAGACAGAACGGTCACGTATAGTTCTATCATTAGTGTACAATACAAACCAGCTGTACGTCTTTCTGTATATCCGAATCCGGTGACAGATATGGTGAACATAAAGATCAATACGCTAACCCCCGGTCAATATCATATCCGGATCGCTGATCTGTCCGGGAAAAAAGTATATGAAGGCAATGTATGGACAGGCACAGGTGGAAAAACTATCGGCATCAATTTAAAACAACAGGCTGCGCAGGTGTATGTGCTTAGTGTCAGCAATAGCAGGAACGAAGTCATCGTATCACAGAAATTAATGAAACAGTAAAAGAGCGGGACGCCTCCCTCCTCTGAACCAGGTGACACCTGCATAGAATCTAAATTATAAAAGACAGATCTTAAATGAATTATTTAGTTCCATTTACTAATGGGTACTATTTTAAATTTTGTTGAATGTTAGCTGGTTAATCCATGTTAAAAACATCATCCTGCAATACTCGTATAACATACCACTTTCTATAGTATCACGTCTGTATAACAGATCGGCAAAAGCGGGTAAATGTATTAGGGATATATACTTTTTAAAGAGTAAACAAGGATACAAACAAGGAGTTGCTGACAGGAAGATGTATTTTTCGTAAAGAGATTTTTTATGGCAGATGAATAAAAAGTTTTAACAAGTTGCTTTCTCACCACCCTGGAAGTGTTACAGTACAGTTCTTTCACGAAAATCCGTACTATGAAAAAAACCTTTACACTTCTCTCCTTTATTGTTTCATCTGTATTGATCCTGGCAACAGGAGCGATTCACGCACAATGCCCGGGAGCTGCACAGGCAGAATTGAATTGGGACCACCTGGATTTCCTGCCTTCCAATAATACCAGGTATACCAGTTTTTATCCCTCCGCTGCTTTCCCGTATACACAAAACTTCACCATCGGCACACAGAGTGTGAATTTCACGATGGCGCCAGCCAATACAATCACATTAAATGGAGAAAACGGCATCAATACCGCGCATGCAGGTAGTCTTGCTGCAGCAGGTGATGATGTACAGTTTACGACAACCGCTGCTACCAGCAATACCATTACCATCACGTTCAATGCAGAAGTAGCTAACGTAAGGTTCTCTTTATTCGACCTGGACAATAACCAGCGGGTGACCATAACTGCCGTAGATGGAAGTGCAGCAGCACAGGCTATTACTATGACCAATGCAAGCGGCGCCTCGGGTATTACCATTACAGGTTCCGGTTCTGCCAACGCTGTTGCTACGGCACCGGGAACAGGGTATAATGATAACGACAATAAAGGAACGCTGAATGTCACGATCGCGGGACAGGTAAAAAGTCTTGTCATTACACTCAACAATGCAGCGGGCAATATCTGGCTATCGGATATACAGGCTTGTGTAACCGGTTCCTTTCCTCTTAACTATCAGAAAATATCACAGCCATTTACCGGCCAGCCACAATATGTATTGACCGTAGTAAATAACAATATTTATTATGTAGATCCCACCAATGGGAATAGTTACTTTCTTTTTAATGAACCTGGGCATAACCGGCTCAACTCGATGGCTTATGATCCGTACAGGAGGATTGTATACTATACCTATAGCCTGACCGGTGGCAATAATCCAAGAACCGATAAGACACTGAAAAAATATGATGTCGATTCCAAAACTATATCAGTGGTGATACCCAATGTAAATACATTCGGTATTCCTACCTATGAATCAGGTGTTGAATCCGGCGCCGCTACTTTTTATAACGGATCATTATACCTGGGAATAGAAGGCTATACCGGTACTGATAATGATGATGATTCCTATGCAGCCGGAAGGAAATCAACCATCTGGAAAATCGATTTTGATGCAGCCGGGTTACCCATTGCACCTGCCGCACAGGTATTCGGTGTTACTTCCGATAATGGTATTGATCCTCAAAATATTCATGACTGGAGTGATTTTGGTATCAGCGATGGTATGCTTGTCGACTTCGATGGCTCGCAGAGCGGTGATATCGATTATTATCATTTCGATCTGATGACAGGCGTACGCACACGCTATGCACCGGTTGGCCCCATCCCCCGCCAGGTTTCGATCGGGTGGGATGAAAAATTATATAATGTAGATGCATCGATAGGTATGTATAATGGTACCAATGGCAATTTACCTGCGTTTACGATGACAGCGCCATTAGGACCGGTTATTCCAACAGGTGCCAATGCAAGCTGGGGTGATGCAGCGGGTCCTTATCGTCCGTTTCTTGATTTCGGCGATGCACCTGCTTCCTACGATCCTGTTGCATTATCACCTGCCTGTCATGATACATTAACACCTAACGCTGCAGGACGGCGCACTAAAATGAGACTGGGTCCTGCGGAAGACCTGGAATGGTTGAAAAAAGGATTTACTACAGTAGAAGATAATTTTGAAGATGGTCTCTCCTTTGTGCCGATCTTTTCTCCAACTGCCGGCAGTTACCAGGCAGAGGTATCCGTGTTTAACAATACAGGTAACAATGCTACTCTTTGCGGCTGGCTTGATTTCAATGGCAATGGTTATTTCGATCCGGCGGAAGGAACGGCAGCGATCAATGTTCCTTCATCGGCTGTTGCACAATCCTTCTGGCTGGTATGGCCTTCCACACCGAGTTCGCTGACGTTAAATTCGTTTACCTACCTGCGGTTGCGTATTACTTCCGCTTCGTATGGAATGACTAAAAACAATTCTACCGGTTACTATAGCATGGGGGAAGTAGAGGATTACAAGGTATTGGTAGATAATATTCTTTTAACACTGAATATCCTGTCATGTAATGCTTCACTTACAGATAATGCTGCCGTGAAATTAAACTGGGCCGCAATTGAAGATGTCAATGTCTTTGGATATGATATCGAACGAAGCATCAATGGCACCGAATGGGAACATATAAGTTCACAACCTTCTTACCGGAATACAGGATTTGCCCAATACGAAGTATATGATAATGATCCGTACAAAGGCATTTCGCAGTATCGTATAAAAATGAAAGCGGAAAATGGCTTATCACATTACAGCAGTATACAGGTCATCAAAATAACGGAGCCCGACCTGGTAACACTGTATCCAAACCCCGCGATTGGCTTTGCCATGCTTTCGATCCCTGCTGCGGCAACAGGCATTATCGCCCGTATCGCCATCATGGATTCAAAAGGCAACCAATTGCTGCAGCAAAAAGAAACACTGGTAAAAGGAGCCAATACGATAAGACTTTCTTTAGGATCAGGCTGGCAACCCGGGGTCTATATCGTGCAGGTGAATACAGGAGAATCGGTGACTATGAAACAGATTATTATCAGTAGATAAAGGATGAGTTTTTTGCGATTAACCGATAATGTTTACTAGGAGCAGACCCCTGTCTGCGGCCCTCCCTTTCCAGGGAGGGTTTTTTTGTGATAGCCGATGATGAACAAGTACTTTTGCAAAGTATGTATACATTGAAGAAATCGCTGGGACAGCATTTTTTAAAAGATGAGAATATCTGCCGCAAGATCGTTGCAGCCCTGCAGGAACACAGTTTTACGCAATTACTCGAAGTGGGGCCCGGCGGCGGTGCGCTTACCAAATACCTGCTGCAACTGGAAAACATCGATTTCAAAGCCATAGAACTGGACCAGGAAAAAGTAGACTACCTGCTAAAAGAATATCCTGCCTTACAAACAAAACTGATCCATAAAGATTTCCTGGAAGCTGAAAAACCTTTCGAAGGCGCATTTACTATTGTTGGAAACTTTCCTTACAATATCTCCACCCAGATCCTTTTTAAAATACTGGAATGGAAAAATGATGTACCCTGCATGGTGGGCATGTTCCAGAAAGAAGTAGCACAACGCGTAGCTGCCAAAGAAGGCAATAAAGTATATGGCGTATTGAGTGTATTGGTGCAGGCTTTCTTCGAGGTGCAATATCTGTTCGATGTGCAGGAACAGAGCTTTACCCCTCCTCCCAAAGTAAAAAGCGGGGTGATCAGGTTATTGCCAAGAAAAGAACCTTTGACCATGCGAAGTGAAAAAGATCTTTTTATATTGGTAAAAACGGCTTTTAACCAGCGAAGAAAAACCCTGCGGAATGCTGTTAAAAGTTTATTCGATGAAACTATATTGAAAGATGAATTGTTTAATAAAAGAGCCGAACAGCTAACCATACAACAATTCGCCGCACTTACATTTAACATGAAATGAAAAAAGTAATTATCACTGCCAGCGTTCATGAATTTTTGCCCGAACGGTTACAACAATTGGGTTACGAGGTATTGCAGCAACCAACGATCACTTATGATGAGTTGTCGGCTATCATCCCCGATGCAGAAGGATTGATCCTTACCACCCGCATAAAAGCCGACAAGCCATTACTGGAAAAAGCTGCGGCGCTGAAATGGATCAGCAGGTTAGGAAGCGGCATGGAACTTATCGATGTAGCGTATGCAGAAAGCAAGGGAATAAAATGTGTCAGCAGCCCGGAAGGAAACCGTAATGCCGTCGCGGAACATGAATTGGGCCTGTTGCTCAACCTGCTGAATAATATCTCTTCCTCCAACCAGGAAATAAAACAGGGTCAATGGAAAAGAGCTCCTAACCGTGGCATCGAACTTAGCGGAAAAACAGTAGGCATCATCGGCTTTGGTAATACCGGCAGCGCTTTTGCGAAGCTGTTACAACCATTTGATGTAACGGTACTTGCCTATGACAAATATAAATTCGGTTTTGCAAAAGGCTATATCAAAGAAGCATCGCCGGAACAGATTGGCAGGTATGCCGATGTGATCAGCCTGCACATACCACTGACCGCTGAAACATTTCACCTGGCCAATACTGATTTTTTTAACAGCCTGCAACGCAGCCCTGTTTTCCTCAATACGTCGAGGGGTAAAGTCGCTGATACAGCCGCAATTATACAAGCATTAAAGGATAAAAAAATAAGGGCCGCCGGGCTGGATGTACTGGAAAATGAAAACCTTGAATCGTTTACTGCTACGGAAAAAGAGAACCTCGACTGGCTTCTGTCCCAATCAAATGTGATCATTACCCCGCA
>CAMLGR010000063.1 GCA_946479615.1 uncultured Bacteroidota bacterium
TAACCCACCGGTATGTAATAAAAATTCAAACTTGATATTATCCAGGCCCACTCCATGAAAAGCATTCCTGATCTTTTCTTCGAGCTGGGCAGCAGTAAACCTTTTGCCAATAGTGACCGGGCGAAGAAAATCAATGGAGAAATCATCCAGGAAAACAGGACTATTGCGGTTACCCGTAGGATAATTGCCTTTGTATTGAGCGAGTTCCTCTCCTACCGTGTTCACGGCCTTTTCTATTTTCTCCCTTACCTGTTCCTGGCGCAGCAGGATCATATTCTTCAACCAGGAAAGCTGAATGAAGATGATCCCTATCAGGGAATTGCTGATCAATATAATGATGGTAGTAAAAATTCTTTTCACGAACGACGAGCTTATTTAGCTGAAAGATAACAGTTTTTGATAATGAAAGCCAATCCTGCAAAAATACTGTCCCGTACCGGGGTTATTAAATTCCGGGAGGCTGAAACCGATATTTTAACGTGTCTTTATAGCATTGGAATTGCCTGCTGCTGACTGTGGCTGATTTTACCCACGGCATTCTTTATCCGGGCAATTATCAGCATCAAAAAATCCTTTTTTAAAAAATTTTTATCCCCTAACTTGAAGTATGATTGAGCCGGGAACAGGTATATTATTAATAGCGGACCCATTTTTAAAAGATCCCAATTTTTTAAGAACCGTTGTCTTCTTATGCGAACATAAAGAAGAAGGAAGTTTTGGCTTTGTACTGAACAGGCAATATACCAATACGATTGACGAACTCATTCCTGAATTGGATGGCCATAAGATATCTGTATTTTATGGCGGACCTGTACAGCAGGATACGATTCACTTTTTACACCAGTATCCTGATATTATTCCGGGTGGTATGGAAGTGATCAAAGGGGTATACTGGGGAGGTGATTTTGATAAACTGGTGGAACTGATCAAAACAAACAGCATCGATCCTGATAAAATAAGATTCTATATTGGCTATTCCGGCTGGGGCAGCGGACAACTCGATGATGAGCTTAAAGAAAAATCCTGGCTGACGGTAGAAGCTACCCGTCCTCTTATCTTTCATCGCCGCTATGAAGAGATCTGGAAAGATTCCCTTAAAGAACTGGGTGGTGATTATGAAATGATGATCAATTTCCCGGTAGATCCGCAGTTAAATTAGTTTTCGAACAAGACGTTCGTATACATTTCCCGTTTTCCATTTAATATTTTACATTTAGCAAAATAAATACGCTATGAAAAGAATCGGCCTCTTCCTGATCGCGGCAACCACCCTGTTTCTTTCTTCCTGCGATACGTTAAAACAAATCGTTTCCATTCCTTCTGAATTGGAAATGGCAACCGGTTTGAAAGATGCCTTATCGCAAGGTCTCTTTAAAAGTTTTGATGCTTTCGCTGATCCGAATGGCAATCCTTTTGTACGGTTTGCTTTCCCCGGCGATGCCGCCAAGATTGAAAAGACATTGCACGATCTTGGGCTGGATAAAATGGTAAATACGGTAACCAGCAAATTTACTACCGCTACCTCTGCCGCGGTAAGCGCTGCAAAACCTATTTTCCTGAATTCATTAAAGCAAATGAGTATCCGCGATGCAGCAGGTATTCTTCTTACCAATAATAATCATGCCGCTACGGAATATTTCAAAAGTACGATGACGCCTGAATTAATGGTTGCCTTCCGCCCGATTGTCGACAGTACGATTAAAGTACAGGGAGCCGCCACAGAATGGAACAGCCTGGTCAACGTTTATAATAAAATTCCTTTCATCAATAAGCCCCTGGAATCAAGCCTGACTGATTTTATTGCTGCCCGCGCGGTAGACGGTATGTTTATGGTAGTCGCCAATGAAGAAGAACAGATCCGCACCAAGTACGAGTTTCGTAAAACGGATATCATGAAAAAGGTATTCGGCTATGCCGATGCGGAACTGAAGAGAAGAGCAGCGCAAAAGTAATCAATCAGCCGGCAGTCAGGTTCTGATTATTGAAAATGTTTTATTCTAATGCACAGGAATAATTCCCAAATAATAAACACGGCTGCCGGCTGCTTACTGTCCCAGCCATTCTTTAAACCCATTTACCCGTTCGCGGCTGACTACAGTTTCGGCAGTAGTGGAAGGAAGCAATTCGATTTTTAAGCGGCCACCCAGCCAGGTGTGGACTTTTTGCACCGCTTCGATATTAATGAGCAGGTGCCGGTTGATCCGGTAAAATTTATTCGGAGGTAATTGCTCTTCGAGTTGCGATAGATTGTTTTCCAGTAAATATTTATTACTGCTGAAATCAACTGCATAACAAAGTTTCCCTTCTGCATAACAATAAGCGGTTAATTCCGTCTTCAGGTAACTCAGTTGCTGGCCGCGTTTGATCAATAGCCGTTCCCGGTATTTCGCCGTATTCATTTCCTGCATCATCTTCAGGATCCTTTCCGGGAATCCTTGATTTTTCTTATCATATAATTGCTTGTATTTTTCAACTGCCTGCTGCAATTCCTTTTCATCGATAGGTTTTAGCAGGTAATCGATGCTATTCACTTTAAACGCTTTTAAAGTGTATTGATCAAATGCAGTGGTGAAAATAACAGGAGCAGTAACCGTAGCCTGTTTAAAGATATCAAAACTCAATCCATCGGCTAATTGTATGTCCATAAAAATAAGATCCACTTCTTCTCCGGAACGCAGAAAGCGGGCCGAAGATTCAACGCTATCGAGCCGGCCAATGATATCCATTTCATCATGAATACCTTTCAGCAGTTTAGCCAGGCGGTTCGCAGCCGGAGCTTCATCTTCTATGATTACTACGCGCATATTAATTTTCGATCAATGGAATTGATACCGTGAAGTTCTCCCCGTTCTCTGTCACTATCACTTTTTTATCACTTAATAGTTTATAGCGATTACGGATATTATCCAGGCCGATACCGGTCGATTCATTGACCTGGTTTTTCTTCTGCAGGTTATTGGAAACGACCAACCGCCCATTGTCTGCAAACACATCGATCTTCAGTGGCTTTTCAGAGGAAACAATATTATGCTTGATCGCATTTTCCATCAATATCTGCAGGGAAAGCGGAATGATTTTTCTTTGCAGGCGTTCCGGTGAAACCGTAATTGTAATATCCAGGTTATCGCCAAACCTCGTCTTTAATAAAAAAGCGTAAGCCCTCAATACATCCAATTCTTCCTGCAGATCGATGCTCTGTTCATCTTTTACTTCCAGGATATGACGATACACTTTGGATAATTGCTGCACAAAATCAACCGCTTTCTGTGGATTTTCAGGAATGATCGAACTTAATGTATTCAGGTTATTAAAAAGAAAATGCGGGTTCACCTGTGTTTTTAATGCATCCAGTTGCGCATGCAGGCTTTCGCGTTTGAGCATTTCTTTTTCTTCTACTGATTTTCTTAATTCAGTTAAAAAATAAATGCCTTCATAGATCGCCACTACGGTCAGCAGGCAAAAAACCGCCGCTGCATTGGAAATATTGAATACATCAAATACGCTGTGATGGGGATAACGGGCATGAAAATTCTTCAATCCGCATATATCGAGTACGTAACCCAGGATGTTATTGGTGATGATCGTAAAAACAAGCATTACCATGGATTGAACGAGAAGTCTTTTTCTTACCTGGTCAAACTGCGGATAACGGGAACGCGCCCAAATTAAAATATAACGGTTCCCCAGCCAGATCACCGTGGTCATGATCAGTGTATTCATATACACGTTCCAGGTAAAATAGGGAGCAGCGGAAAAACTCATCCCGAAAAAAATAACAGGAATGATAAGCGCAGCCGCAGGGACCAGGATCACTGTCAGCAGGCGATCGTCAAACCCGATTTTTGCGTTGTTTCTCCACATACGGTAAAAGTAGCGAAAACGTCAAGGAAGCATTTCCAAATCTCCCTAATTCCTGTTCCTGCTATTATAAATATCCACCGCTTCGTTCAGGCGGGCTACATCGCCATTGAGGGATTTGGCTTTGGCGATCGCTTCCTCGCAACCCGCAAAACTGGTAGCTGTAATATCAGCAACAGATTTCTTATTCACGAGTTTCAGTTCTTTACCCGTGTTGTCATAAATGAAATAATCGCCTGGTGCACCCGGTGTGCCATTTGCAAATACAGCCTGGTTGCCATTGTAAAGAGGCTTGGAGGAAGCATCGCTTGATTTTTGAAGGAATTTTAATTTACCCGTACAGATAACCCTGAAAAAATCACCCTTGATACAGAGATAATTTTCATCGTTGATCGTAGCAGCGCTGAGATCACTGCCATCATAGATTTTTTTCTTGTGGGTGTCATCGCCCAGCAGTGTTACAGAGGCATTACTGCGGATCTTTTCCTTAAAAAGCCCGGAGACCACGGAACCATCTGCCAGGGTAACAGAACCTTTGCTATATCCTTTGGGTGCTTCGGTTTGTGCAACGGCATGAAGAAAAGTAAAGCTGAACAGGATAAGCGGCAGTGTTTTGAAGACTTTCATAACTGTGGTTTTAATGGTTTAATGATTGACAAGCTACTGATGATGCAGAAAGCGGAGAAGAAGAAAAGAGTGAGTTGAAGGAAAATAAGAGTGAGCTGTAAAGTGGAGAAAGACGTTAAAACAGAAAGAATCTATGTATACCTATGTTCCTATGTAGTAAAAACTACGCCTTACTTTTTTGAGATTGTTTCCACCTGTAAGGTCTTTTTCACCACATAAGATCATAGGTACACATAGTATAAAAAAAGCCCTCCTGAATATTCAGGAGGGCGGAGAACAGTTTCCACAATCCGGATAGGCTGGGTTTTTCACCAGTCTATTTAATCCCCTTAATCAGAAGCGCTCGTTATTAAGGTACTACCCTTGTACTAATCAGGCAGTTTCTACCGGTATTGCCCCTTCTGCCAATACAGTGACTTTATTGTTGATGACTTCAACAAACCCGCCCTGTATATCGAAAAAGGCAAAATGATTTTGCTTATCCTTCAGAACTTTTATACGTCCGGCTTTTAATGCACTTACCAAAGGAGCATGCTTTTCCAGCACTTCGAATGATCCGCTGATGCCCGGCATTTGCACACCGTATACATCGCCGCTATATAATTTCTTTTCTGGAGTTAATATCTCTAAGTTCATAAAAACAAATGTGATGTAATGACCATGTGACAATAATGTGGAAATATTCTGATACACTGCACTGTACTCATCACTTTCAAATCAGCACATTTCCAAATCATTTCTTATCCCTGTCCCTGCAATTTCTTACCTTTTTCAATTGCATCATCAATTGTACCCACCAGGTTGAATGCAGCTTCCGGATATTCGTCCACTTCACCATCCATGATCATATTGAATCCACGGATCGTTTCTTCGATCGGTACCAGCACCCCTTTCAGGCCCGTAAATGCTTCCGCTACGTGGAAAGGCTGGGAAAGAAAACGTTGTACCTTACGCGCTCTCGCTACTGTCATTTTATCTTCATCACTCAATTCATCCAGACCGAGGATCGCGATGATATCCTGCAATTCCTTGTAACGCTGTAACATCGATTTCACCCTGTTTGCACAATTATAATGTGCTTCACCTACTACCTGTGGCATAAGAATGCGGGAAGTGGAATCCAACGGATCCACCGCCGGGTAGATACCTAAGTCAGCGATCTTTCTTGATAATACCGTAGTCGCATCAAGGTGAGCGAATGTAGTAGCCGGAGCCGGATCGGTCAGGTCATCCGCAGGTACATACACCGCCTGCACAGAGGTGATAGAACCATTCTTGGTAGAAGTGATCCTTTCCTGCATGATTCCCATCTCTGTTGCCAGTGTAGGCTGGTAACCCACCGCTGAAGGCATACGACCCAGCAGGGCCGATACTTCAGAACCGGCTTGTGTAAAACGGAAGATATTGTCAACGAAAAATAAGATGTCTTTTCCTTTTCCTTCGCCATCACCATCACGATAGTATTCAGCGATAGTCAAACCGGAAAGCGCCACCCGTGCACGTGCACCCGGAGGCTCGTTCATTTGTCCGAATACAAAGGTTGCTTTGGATTCAGCCAGTTCATTCATGTTTACTTTGGAAAGATCCCAACCGCCTTCTTCCATACTGTGTTTGAAAGCGTCGCCGTATTTCATGATACCTGCTTCGATCATTTCACGCATCAGGTCATTTCCTTCACGTGTACGCTCACCCACACCGGCGAATACTGATAAACCGGAATAAGCTTTCGCGATATTATTAATTAACTCCTGGATCAATACTGTTTTACCCACACCGGCACCACCAAACAGACCAATCTTACCACCTTTTGCATAGGGCTCGATCAGATCGATAACGTTAATACCGGTAAATAATACTTCCGTAGCCGTGCTGAGGTTTTCAAACAATGGTGGCAATGCGTGGATCGGGCGTCCGCCTTGTTTGGAAACGGCAGGTAATCCATCGATAGGATCGCCGGTTACATTGAACAGTCGTCCTTTGATACCTTCACCGGTTGGCATAGCGATCGCAATGCCTGTATCGATTACATTGGTACCACGTACCAAACCTTCCGTACCATCCATTGCAATGCAACGAACACTGTCTTCACCCAGGTGCTGTTGCACTTCAAGGATCAGTTTTTCGCCGTTCTCTTTTTGAATTTCCAGCGCATTATAGATTTCGGGAAGTTTGCCATCGAATTGTACGTCAATTACCGCACCGATGATCTGCTTTACTTTACCAACATTTGCCATATATGGAGAGTATGTTTATTTTGGCCGCAAAGGTAAGGGTGGGGCATTAATCCTCCAATTTGAAAATGTCTTAATTTCCAGACGTGGAAAACCTGTTAAAAGCAGGCGGAAGTGGGCAAAAAAGGACATGTAAAGGATTTGGAAATTTGGAGATTCGGAAAATGGGGAAATAGGGAAATTTTCCGGACAGCATCTTTCTGCAATTATAGACGAGGTTCAATAAGAAGAAAAGGCCTGATTATCAGTCAATCTCCCAATTTCCAAATCCAAAAATTCTAAAATCTTCTTCCCTTTGTCCGATCCTTTTCTCTTGTTCGTCTTTATCCGGGCTGGCAATCAGCCGGTCCATCATAACCTTAAAACTAAAATTTACAATTATGGAAAAGTTCATGCTTATTTTTCACGGGGGTATGTCCAGCCAGAGCAGCCCGGAACAAATGCAGGAAAACATGGGAAAATGGATGGCCTGGATCGACAAACTGGCCAAAAACGACCAGTACGTCAGCGGCGAACCCTTGCTGCCCGGCGGCAAACTGATCAAGGGTTCCGGTGGCAAGTCCATAACCGACGGCCCCTACACCGAGGGCAAAGAAGTGGTAGGTGGTTATTTTATCATCAATGCAAAGGATATGAACGAGGCGATCGCCATCTGTAAAGATTATCCCGATTTCGAAATCGACGGAAGCATACAGGTGAGACAGGTGATGAAGATGTGACCAGGTGAATGGTCAATAGTGAATGGTGAATAGATAGATGACACCTTAAAATTTAAGTGCTCAACATTGCATTACCTGTTCACTATTCACTATTGACCATTCACCATTCACCCCTTCCCTAACGTATCTTGCCTTCATGAGTTCCACTCCCTCCGTTCAGCAGCTGGTCGACCGGCTTTTCCGGCATGAATCGGGAAAGATGGTAGCTGTTTTGTCCCGGCTGCTCGGGTTGCAGAACCTGGAAACTGCGCAGGATATCGTACAGGATACTTTGCTGCAGGCGATGAATGTCTGGAGCTATGGGATTCTGCCGGACAATCCATCGGCCTGGTTATACCGCGTGGCAAAGAATAAGGCCATCGATTTTTTGCGAAGGGAAAAACGGTTTCGTCAGCTTAGTCCGCACTATGCCTATTTGCTGGAATCGGAATGGACCCTCGCTCCTACCGTCAATCAATTATTTCGTGAAAATGAAATACAGGATAGCCAGTTGCGGATGATGTTTGCCTGCTGCCATCCTTCTATTCCTGAAGAATCACAAATCGCGCTTACGTTGAAAGTATTGGGTGGATTGAATGTAACCGAGATCGCAAAAGCTTTTCTTGTACAGGAAGAAACAATCAGTAAACGGATTTACCGGGCGAAGGAAAAGATCAGGACAGAGAATATCGAACTGGATGTGCCTCCTGCACATCAGTTGCCTTCGCGCATCGATGCCGTTTTAAAATCATTGTATCTTTTATTTAATGAAGGATATAATTCTTCCCACCCCGACCTGCTGATCCGGGAGGACCTGTGCATGGAAGCAATGCGTCTCTGTCATTTGCTCACCTTTCATGAGCATACCGCTTACCCGCGGGTGAAAGCATTATTGTCATTGATGTGTTTTCAATCTTCGAGATTATCCGCACGGTTGGATGATAACAGGAATATTATCCTGCTGAAATACCAGGACCGCAGCAAATGGCATTTACCACTCATTCAAAAGGGATTTGATTACCTCGATGAAGCAGCCGAACCATTTGAAGTATCTGCCTATCATTTTGAAGCGGCTATCGCCTCGCTTCATGCATCCGCTCCTGCGTTTGAAAGAACAGACTGGAAATCGATCTATCACTTATATGAAATGCTGTATGATCTTAATCCGAACCCGGTCATTGCTATGAACAAAGCGATCGCCTCTTCCTATGCGATCAGTAAGCAAAAAGGATTGGATGAATTACATGATATCCGCGGACTGGACACCCACTATTTATACCAGGCCAGTATTGGTGAAATTTATTTTGATATGGGTGAAAAAGAAAAAGCGAAAGAATATTTTCAAAAAGCATTCGGGCTAACCAGCTCGCAGTCAGAACAGCAACTATTGCTTTATAAGATAGGATTGTGTTAGATGTTGGGTTTTAAGTTTTAAGATTAAAATGCACTCTATGTGAAATCTATGTGTCCTATGTGCCTATGTGGTAAAAAAACTGACTGGCGTAATCTCACCACATAGGCACATAGGACACATAGAATACTTATATATGCTAAATTTGCGCATGCAACTCATCGAAGTCACCACACCGGAGCTGGCAAAAGAATTTATCGCCGTCAATGTTTTTATCAACCGCAACGATCATAACTATATACGGCCATTGGAAAAGGATGTGAACGAGGTTTTCGATCCTAAAAAGAACAAGGCGTTTCGCCAGGGTGAGATCGCCCGCTGGATATTGAAAAATGGCCAGGGAGAATATGCCGGCCGCATCGCCGCATTCATCAATAAAAAATATAAGAACAAAGGTGATGATGGTCCTGTTGGTGGGATAGGTTTTTTTGATTGCATCAATGACCAGTCAGCTGCAGATATGTTATTCGATGTGGCGAAACACTGGCTGATACAACGCGGTATGGAAGCCATGGATGGCCCCATTAATTTCGGGGAAAGAGATCGCTGGTGGGGATTGATCGTGGAAGGATTTGATCCACCCCTGTATTGCATGAATTATAATCAATCCTATTACCAGGCGTTGTTTGAAAATTACGGGTTCAAAAATTATTTCAACCAGATCTGTTTTGCCCTGAAAGCAAAAGATCGCCTGACACAAAAGTTTTACGATCGCCATGCGGAATGTGCAAAAGATCCGAATTACAGTTCTGCGCATATCAAAAAAAACGAGCTGGATAAATTTGCTGCTGACTTTACCAAAGTATATAATAAAGCATGGGCCGGTCATGGGGGCGTAAAACAACTGGAAGAAAAGGTAGTACGCAAAATGTTTCAATCCATGAAGCCTGTCATGGACGAGCGCATCAACTGGCTTGTCTATTATAAAGGGGAGCCGATCGGCATCTGGATCAACCTGCCCGACCTGAACCAATGGTTTAAATATCTCCACGGAAAATTCAGCACCTGGCACAAACTGAAATTCCTCTGGATCAAGGCCACCAAAAAGAATAAGAAATTCACCGGTATCGTGTTTGGCATTGTACCCGAGTTCCAGGGAAAAGGTGTGGATAGTTATATGATCGTGGAAGGATGTAAAGTGATCCAGCAATTAACGATTGAAAACGGAATTTATCATTTGGGTCAACCGATCTACGAAGATTATGAAATGCAATGGATCGGCGCCTTCAATCCGAAAATGATCAATGTGGCCGAAGGATTAGGCACTTACCGGAGCCGCACTCTGACTACTTACCGGTATTTGTTTGACAGGACAAAAGAGTTTAAACCACACCCGATACTGTTGTAGAGTGTTAAGTTTTAGGTGTCAGGTTATGCGCGAACTAATGAAGAAGCCTGACAGAATCTGTCAGGCTTCTTCATTATAGCCGATAATTTCGGATCAATGTGGTCGATCACATTCACTGTACCGGAATAAACGGCATTCGTAGTGCATTGATATCCGTAGAAATCCTATATTCCGACACCTACCTGCACCATGAAATATTTTACCGGCGCCCTCCCCACATAATATTCAAGTCCGCCCGAAGAAGAATTATAAGCCAGTGAGTTTCGTATTACATATTTTATATCATTGCCCCAGTTATACGATACCCGCATGGTGAACCTGGCCTCATCACCATTTTTCTTTCCGAAAGTGCATCCTACCGCTACGCCTTTATTAAAGCTGGCGCTGGAATATCCCCCGAAATCAAAAGAAGGAATTCCGAGGCTGGATTCGATGGCATTCAGGTTTTCCTTGGTAGTAGATAAATAAAAACTACCCCCGGCCAGCAGTTCCAGGAAAGGGGTGATCACTTCCGGCTCGGCAGGCCTCAATTGTATGATGCCGTTTGCCTGTAAAATTCCATAACTGGTTTTATAACTTCCTTTATTTCCGTTGATATTGACCTCGGATAAGAACCGGCCGTAATAAGTATACCCGACTTCAGCGCCGATCCGCAACGGGCTATTGCGTTTGTTCCGGCCCCAGCTCCAGGGATTGGTAAGACCACAAACACCCAGTCCAAAACCCAGGTTGCCCATTTTATTTTTTACTGCTTCCTGCATTTGTTTGGAAGGAATGCCAACCTGTACGGCAATTAATCCATTCACAGATTCAACATGATGATCCAGTTTCCTGTTATATTGGGAATGTGCACTGATAAATGAAATTTGAAGAAGAACGACCAGGAAAAATAAAGAGGCAGGACTATATCTCATAGCAGGTTTTTTAGCGTTTCGTCCTCAAAATAGTCATTAAAATCTGATCGTTTATGCTATAGTTTTTATAAAAATTATCTTTGCCGATTATTCTCTAATTTAGCCGCTCGGGTTATGGATAAGTTTATCGTATCAGCAAGAAAATACAGGCCGCAAACATTTGACACTGTTGTGGGTCAATCGCATATAACAACTACTTTAAAAAATGCGATCAGGCATAATCAGTTGGCTCATGCTTTTTTATTCTGCGGCCCCCGTGGCGTAGGCAAGACTACCTGTGCCAGGATATTAGCTAAGACCATCAATTGTGAAAAACAGACCAGGGAAGGCGAAGCCTGTAATAAATGCCATTCCTGCGTTTCCTTTAATGAAGGTACTTCCCTGAATATACATGAACTGGATGCAGCCAGTAATAATTCCGTAGATGATATCCGGACCCTGGTAGAACAGGTGCGGTTTGCACCCCAGGCCGGCGCTTATAAAGTATATATTATCGATGAGGTGCACATGCTCAGTTCAGCCGCCTTCAATGCTTTTTTAAAAACGCTGGAAGAGCCCCCACCCTATGCGATATTCATTTTAGCGACTACGGAGAAACATAAGATCCTGCCAACGATCCTTAGCCGTTGCCAGATATTTGATTTCAAGCGCATCACCACCCATGATACCGTGGAGCATCTCCAGGAAATATGTGAGAAAGAAGAGATCACCGCTGAAAAAGCCGCTTTACAGATCATTGCCCAGAAAAGCGAAGGCTGTATGCGTGATGCCCTCAGCATTATGGATAAGATCGTCAGCTTTACCGGTGGCGAACTGAATTATTCCAATACACTCGAACATCTTAATATACTCGACGAGGACTATTATTTCAAACTACTCGACAGTATGCTGCAGCAGGATCTTGCCGGCGCTTTGTTATTATACGATGATATCAACCGCAAAGGATTTGAAGGCGACCTGGTATTGAATGGCTGCGCAGAATTTATCCGCAACCTGCTTGTCTGTAAAGATGAAAAAGCAGCCGGTTTACTGGAAGTCGTGGAAAGTTTCAAAAGCAGGTATAGCGAAACAGCCGCCAAAGTTCCTGCGCTATTACTTCTCGGCGCATTGAATGTGCTTAACGAATCCGAGATCAGTTACAAAGGCGCCCGCAATAAACGCCTTCATGTGGAACTGGCCCTGATCAAGCTATGTTATCTGCAACAGGCTATTGAAATCTCCTCCGATAATAGCGGCATCAGTAAAAAAAAAGTAACTGAAGGAACAAGACCCGTAGCTTTTCGCCGGCTAACTCCATTGGCAATAAAGGAGCAGCCCGTTACCAGTACCCAGCGTACCGGTAACCGTGGAGAAGCAAAACTCATCATTGAAACAGAAAGCAAAAAACAGGCAGGAAAAGAAAAGTTTGTTTACCAGGAACTCCGCACAGAAACTGTTCTGGAGACTGCTACTGAAACACTGATCCAACCCCGCCAGCCTGTCAACAGCAAACTGACGGCGCTCGATAAAATACGCAACCAGTACAAAGCCACCGGGAATGCTCCCGAACAGGTCAATCTGCCTTTGCAGGCAGATGAGTTACAGCTTGCCTGGAACAATTATGCTCTTCAGTTAAAGGATGCAAAAAACCCGGCTTCGCAGATCTTTGACCTGGCCCTGCTGGAAATCAAAGACGATAATTCGTTTGATGTTGTTACCTGTAATAATATCGAACAGAAATTTATTGAACAGCAACGCAATGGCCTGTTTACATTTTTACAACAGGAGCTGAAAAACCGCCTGCTGCAGTTTACCGTGATCATCCGGGAACAGGAGGCTGACCAGCGACCAAAGATCGAAGTTCCTTTAAGCTCAAAAGAACAATTCCTGAAAATGGCCGAGCAATACCCATTGGTCAAAGAATTAAAGGACAGGCTCCGGCTGGAACTGGATTATTAAGCCCGGGCACCTGCACCGGTGCAACGGTTTCGGAAATATGGTTGTCAGCAACAAAAAACTTGTTATGAGTTATCGCCATCTTCTTGTTTTGCTACTGGGCCTGGTGATGATTGTTTCGGTGTTTTCCTGCAAAAAAGATAACATTTCGTCCGCTGCCATTTTCTATGGAAAATGGAAAACCAGTTATGGTGATACCATCACATTTGCCCGGCAGGATGGAAAAAACGTCATTTATTATTTCAATGATCTCAACCCGGGACCGGGTGTGCCTGGTGCTATTCGTGAATATGCTTATTTTGCCGGCACTTTTCAAATGAAATATGTCGTGAGCGTGAATGACCCGTTCTTTGCCGTTAAAACCTTTAAATGGGTAACCCTGGGAAAAGTATTCACGATAATGAATGTGGAATGGTTCCCATATATGTCTTCTATCTCTACTTTTACCTTCACCAAAATCGACTAGGCTGATCCCGCTGCCTGTCAGTACCTGGCTACTAAAGTGTTATCCAATTCAATCATTTTAGCTTAATTTCGGCCAAAATTTAATCTTACAATGGCTGAAGTGATATTGATGCCCCGCCTGAGCGACACCATGACCGAAGGAGTGATCGCTGCCTGGCACAAAAAAGTGGGCGATCCTGTTAAAAAAGGCGATCTGCTGGCTGAAGTAGAAACCGACAAAGCCACGATGGAACTCGAAAGTTATAAAGATGGTACGCTCCTGCATATCGGTACAGATAAAGGTGGTAAGCTCCAGGTAAATGACCTGCTCGCTATCATTGGCAACAAAGGAGAAGATATTTCCGGTCTCATGAAAAGCGGGGGCGCCGCTGAAGCCAGCGAGCAACCGAAAGCAAAAGAACCGGAGAAAAAACAGGAAGCTCCTGCGAAGAAAACAGAAGAAAAGCAACCCGCCTCCAAAGGCATAGACATATCCAAAATGGAAGAAGTGGTTTTGATGCCACGCCTGAGTGATACCATGACAGATGGTGTTATCGCCGGATGGAATAAGAATGTTGGTGACACCGTAAAAAAAGGTGATGTGCTGGCCGAGATCGAAACCGATAAGGCTACGATGGAACTGGAGAGCTATAAAAACGGAACACTTCTTTACGTGGGCGCCAAAAAAGGCGAGAAGATAGCCGTAAACGACCTGCTTTGCATCATTGGCGAAAAAGGAAAAGTAGATGTGGATGCTATCGTTGCTGCTGCCAAAGATGGTGGCGGACAACAACCTGCCACAACGCAGCCATCAACCGACGCACAACCTGCCGCTGAATCTTCTAAAGCAGCCGCTTCGGATCATCAGCAACAATCAGTTTCTTCTTCTGAAAACGGAAGAGTAAAAGCATCACCGCTGGCCAGGAAACTGGCCGCTGAAAAAGGCATCGATCTTTCGGCTGTCAATGGCAGCGGAGATAACGGAAGAATAGTAAAACAGGATATCGATAATTACCAGCCTGCTGCCAAAAGCAGTGGTGCTGACAGCAAACAATCAGCAACAGCCCAACCTGTTGTGAGCGGCCCGGCCGGACAGGTTAGCTTAGATGAAGTACCTGTTTCACAAATGCGTAAAGTGATCGCCAAACGGTTGGCAGAAAGCAAATTCACGGCACCGCATTTCTATGTGACCATGGTCATCGACATGGATAAAGCAGTAGAGAGCCGCGCACGGTTGAATGAAACAAGCAAGGTAAAAATATCGTTCAACGACCTGGTACTGAAAGCCTGTGCAGTGGCATTAAAACAACATCCGGCGGTAAACAGCAGTTGGCTGGGCGATAAGATCCGTGTGAATCATCATGTGAACATTGGCGTGGCCGTAGCAGTTGAAGATGGATTGCTGGTACCTGTGGTAAGATTTGCCGATACCAAATCATTATCGCAGATCGCGACAGAAGTAAAAACGCTGGCACAAAAAGCAAAGGATAAAAAATTACAGCCCTCCGAATGGGAAGGCAATACCTTCACGATCTCCAACCTGGGAATGTTTGGTGTGGATGAATTCACAGCCATCATCAATCCACCTGATTCCTGTATCCTCGCAGTAGGAGGTATCAGCCAGGTGCCTGTGGTAAAAAATGGAAATGTGATCGCAGGTAATATTATGAAAGTAACATTGAGCTGTGACCACCGCGTAGTAGATGGAGCAAGTGGCGCCGCTTTCTTACAAACCTTGAAGAGTTTGCTGGAAGAACCTTTAAAAATGCTGATCTGATAAAAGATCATACCATATAAAGAGAAAGCCCCTGCTGATCAGCAGGGGCTTTCTCTTTACTATTATATTGATTGATTACCGGCTTATTCAAAAAACTTTTCTTCCCTTGTCAGTTTTCCCTGCTCATTGATGCCTTCCACGATCACCCGCATCTTCTTGCAACCATCATTATTATAAAAAGGCAACAATAACCGGCGGTTGGATTTATCGAACACTACAAACGGGTTCCAGTAAAGGGTTGTCCGGTAATCGTTCTTATCCTTATCGGATCCATTTTCATAATTAGGCGAAAAGAACTGCCGGGGTGGAGAATAACCGATCAGGTTGGTAAAGTTCAATCCCTGTACAGAGCTTTTTGAATCTTCTCCTTTCTTGGTATACACAGCGATAGCCCCGCCTGAACCTCCACCCGGCGCTCCCATAAATGGAGGACGGTATACTTTGATCATCGCTACATCCGACATAGGTGTGGATTGTATCAGGTCGATATCGGTATTCATTTCATTCAGGAACAAAGAAGGTGAACCACCGCGCCAGGATAAGGAACCCCCGCCGGGACCAGAGGTAGATATTTGTAACCCTGCTACTTTTCCTCTCAGGTAATCCAATACAGACAATGATGAATTGGCAAAAGGATCATTGGCCATGATAAATGTATATCCATCACCACCCGAGAAAAACCCGGAGGTGTATTGTTCTTCCATTTTCTGTTCCGGTGATTTTTGTCTTGCTGTTACTTCTACCCCCTGCAACTCTTTTACTTTTAATCCCTCGAAAAATTCAGTAGTGCGCAGTTTGGTGAGTTGCTCATTCTTTTTTTGCGAAACACTGTCAGGCATTACCGGTTTCAGCAACGGATGCAGGTTGGTGACCGGTTTACCGGGCATGATGATAAAACTGTTCCTGAAATCAAAGCTGGCAGTAGATGTCAGTTTCTTTCCCTTATCATTATTAAACTGGTAATACAGTTTGGCTGTATCGTAAAACAAAAGATCGGTGATGGCAAATTCTCCCTTATTGGTAACAGGTACCATAAAGAATTGCTTGTTGTCCTTTTTTGTTTGTAATATCATCGACAATTCCTTTCCTACCATATCGCCGGGTTGTAAACCAAGTACACGTCCCTGCACGGTAACATAAGGCTGGGGAATATTTTTAATCACCGGCCAGCGACCTGCCAGTACATCTTCCCATTTAAACCGCCGCCATCCATTAGTCAGCATAACCAGGTCAAGATGAGCTTCTACGGAATCTGCATTGGAAAAATAATAGGCGGGATTATATACATACCCTTTGATATCACTGGTCATTAAAAGACTGGAATAAATATTCTCTTCGTCCTTACCGGAAGAAGTGCTGGCGCTGGCATCTGTAACAGATACGGAAAGATTGGTGATTAAGGTGTCACCCACATCGATCTGCAATACATTACGTGCTTTTTTGGAAAGATCTTTCACACTCGCATGTACATCCGTGATAAAAGAATAGGTATTATGATTGATAAATATGATCCGCTCTGCCAGCGCCTGCCCGCCTGCGGTGAATAAGGTTATCTGCATGATACCATCGGGCAGGTTATCACCGGGGATCGGCGCAGTTACCCATGTCTTTGCCGTCATATTAATGCGCGCCATGTATACGGTTTGTTGTTGCATCTGCGCAACTACCTGGAATACCCGCTGGTCGGCAGGGATGTCATCTGAACGAAGAATATTAAAAGAAATGGCATTGGCAGTATTATTTACACTTAGCAACACGCCCTGTTCTTTGGCAGGTGGCACCGGCGTTTCATGCGGCGCTCCCTTGCTATCTTTCCAGACAGCTTTGTAGGATTCACCGGCATGTGGCTGCAATAAAAAAATTCCCATGCCATCATGCACATCGGCAAATGAAACGACTTTCTTTCCTTTCGCATCTACGATATCTCCTTTTATGGCAACAGGAAATCCCTGGTCATCGGTTGCTTTAAATGCCACTCTTGATTCGAGTTCGTTAACGAGGTCGCCGCCTTCCGGGAAGAAGTTCAGGAAGTATGATGTTTCCTTTTTTGTTTTCTCTGCTTTGGCTGAAGGAACAATGATACGGATCGGCTTGAGATAAAGAAAGGAAGAATCGAAATTCAGCATCCAGGGTGTATAGGCCCGCACATACAAAATAGAATTGTGCATGGTATCGGGTAAGGCAAAATCCGCAGCGGCGCTGGAACCTAATACCGGTAATGTTTTGCGATCGAGCACTTTTCCTTTTTCATCGATCAGTTCTGCATACATGGTCTTGCTGATCTGCGAGGGAAGATTGGAAGCGAATACATAGGCTTTGAACCAGATGGTCTCACCGGGATTATAATACGGACGGTCATACTGCACATAGATTTTTTCCTGCGGATAATTCTTATCCAGGATATTCAGCAGCGAATCTATTTGCTGGGCTTTTACTGAAATAACCGGCAGGAAGAAAAACAACAGGATAACAAACCGGGAAACAGATTTTTTACGCATGATCGGCAATACCATATTTCGGCTGGTGTTTAAGGGGTTCAAGTTAATCAGCTTTTGCCAAAATTTTGTTAATGCAACACTAACATTTGAGTAAAAAGGAAAAATAAGCAGAGGGAATCCATAAGCGATGATCCTGATGCAGCTATCCGATTCATAACTCATAATTCTTAATTATGAATTCAGAATTATGAGTTATGAATTCGAAATATCCCCGGCACCGCTTCTTTCAAATATTTTTGAAAATTCAATATTCACCCGTAATTTTGGGTCATGAAATTAACAGAAGCCAGGCAGCAATTCATCAGTAGCTGGGGAGCATTTGGAACGCATTGGGGCATCAATCGTACGATGGCGCAGATCCATGCGCTGTTGCTGATCAGTCCCGATCCGCTGACACAGGACGACCTGATGGAAGAGCTGAATATCAGCCGTGGCAATGCCAACATGAATATCCGCGAACTGATCAACTGGGGACTGGCAGAAAGAGTGATATTGTCCGGTGAGCGGAAAGAATATTTCATAGGAGAGAAAGATATCTGGAAAGTGATCACCCAAATCGTAAAGGAAAGAAAGAAAAGAGAACTGGAACCGATGATGAAACTGCTTGACCAGCTCGAAGAAGTGGAAGGCGATAAAAAAGATAAAAATGTAAAGGCTTTTATCGATACCGTCGGCGGCATAAAAAAACTGGGCAAACAGGTAGATAAGACCCTGGATACACTCGTAAAAGCAGAAGAAAGCTGGTTTGTAGGAAACCTGATCAAACTGTTGAAATAATATGATTCAATAGCAGCCGGTCTCACCGGCTTTTATTTACCAAACGTCTTTCAATTTTTTCTGAAAGATCAAAATAATCGGTTATGAGAATCTTTAAAATCATTGACGTATGGCTGCAGGTAGCGATCATACTGGGTGGCTTGATCCTTTGCATTTTTTACCCCCGTGATTTTATTATTGTTTACTTCGCTACCGGCGCCTGGCAACTGGCCAGTTGTCTTATCCATGAATTTTTAAAAAAATATTATTATCCTGATCCCGGACGAAAACCTTATCTCATCATTGTATTAATAACCATCCTTCTTGCGCTTATTCTCTTACTGGCCTTGCAGCTTTTTAGTTTTCCCGGTATTCTTATTTATGGTTTTCTATTGTTATTACTATCGCCTGTAATGGCCATTTTCTATATCAGTATTTGTTTTTCAGAAAATAAAATACTCAGACACAAAATACTTGTACATTTAAAATAGCATCATGAAAAACAAGACCATCATCATTGCCGGTGGCAGCGGATTTATCGGCCAGGAAATGATAAAGTATTTTGGAAAACAGAACCACATTATTGTACTAACCCGCCAGGAAAAACAGGCAAAGAACAACCGCAATGAATATAACAGTCTCACCCCCGGCGATCTGCAACAGGTTGATTTTATTAAATGGGATGGCCGTACCACCGGTAACTGGGTCACTGCGCTGGAAGGAAGCGATCTGATCATTAACCTCGCCGGCAAGACAGTGAATTGCCGGTATACTGAAAAAAATAAAAAAGAAATTTTGGATAGCCGTATCGATGCCGTGAATGTGATCGGCGAAGCTATCCGTCAATGCAAGCAACCACCCGCCTGCTGGATCAATGCTTCTTCCGCTACGATTTACCGGCATGCATTGGACAGACCACAGGATGAATATACCGGTGAATTTAAAGATGGTTTTTCGGTAAATGTTTGCCGTCGCTGGGAAGAAAGTTTATTTGGTCAATCCACTCCAGCTACCCGCAAAATAGCTTTGCGTATGGCGATAACATTGGGACCTGGTGGTGTGCTGATCCCCTATTTTAATTTATTAAAATTCGGATTGGGCGGAAAACAGGGCAGCGGTAAACAAATGTTCAGTTGGGTACATATCGAAGATACCTGCCGCCTGATCGAATGGATCGTTGCACATGAAGAGATGCAAGGCATATATAATTGCGCCTCTCCTAACCCTGTTCCCAACAAGGAATTTATGTCCACACTTCGTTATGCAACCGCTACCAGGATTGGGCTTCCTGCTTTTACCTGGATGCTGAAGGCAGGCGCCCGGCTGATTGGCACGGAAACTGAATTGGTATTAAAAAGCAGGTGGGTCCTGCCCACGAAGATCAGGGAAACCGGTTTTGAGTTTAAATACGCCCTGTTACAGGACGCTTTTGCGGATATTATCAGTAAAGTGCCCCGTAAACAATATCATCTCTTTTAATGTTTATACAGGATTTAAATGGTTGGTATGGCAAAAAAGAAAACACTTGTTTTAGGCGCTTCAGATAATCCTTCGCGGTATAGTTACCTGGCGATCAGGAGGCTACGGAATTATGGCCACCCGGTGGTAGCCATAGGCCGCAGAAAAACAATGGTTGAAGATGTGCCTGTGTCCAAAGAAAAAGAGCCCGTTACCGAGATCGATACCGTTACCCTTTATCTCAACGCGGGGCATCAGCAGGAATACTATGATTATATTCTTTCCCTGAAACCGAAACGGATCATTTTCAATCCCGGTGCCGAGAACAAAGAACTCGAAGAACTGGCAAAAGCCAACAATATCGAACCACTGGAAGCCTGTACACTTGTACTATTGAGTACCGGCCAGTATTAGGTTACACTTATTGATTTATCCGATTTCGCATATTTACGATTTCCTTCAGCGTACTACCACTCAATCTTAACCGGTACACGGGCTCTATTCTTGTTATTCTAATAAAGTTTTCGAAATCTTGCAGGACCGTCCCCCCTGAAACTGCAACAGCTTACCTGTTGCCAGAATGAATCACCTTTGTTTTTTTAAAAAATATCCAATGAATTACCTGAAATTGTCGGGCCTGTGCCTTTTTTGCGCTTGTCTGTGTATGACTGCTTCGGCACAGGAAAGAAAAATCCCCATCAACGAACCCAATTACACCCGCCCCCACCTGTTCGACGCACTTCCTGGCCAGATCCACATCGAGACGGCTGAATTGAAAAATCTTTTAAGTGGACAAGCAGAAACAGGAAAACAAGTATCCATCAACTTTACTGATAAGACTGTACCCGTTTTCAACGGAAAGATCGTATCCGTTGCCGACAAGTATGAAAGCAAGATCAGGACACTGATCATTCGATTGAGCAATTTCAGTGGAGCCACACTGACATTATCCTCATCCACCCTTTCTGATGGTACGGTCCGGTTCACCGGCCGTATCATCAGTTTTCAGCATGGAGACCTGTATGTACTCGAATTACAAAACCAACAATATTATTTAATCAAGAAAAATTATAACGACCTGATCAACGAATAACAGACCTGGCTTTAGACTGACCCGTTTTTTTCCGTATCCCTTGTACCCGTTTGATAATTCCAAAATCCCTATGATGAAAACTCTATTCCGTTTCCTGTGTGTAGGTCTTGTGCTGTGTATTCATCTCTCAGTACGGGCCCAGATCCCTGCCCTGAACAGCTACCCCGCTGCCAGCGCAGTTATTTATCTCGATTTTGATGGTCATACCGTGGCCGGTACGAGCTGGAACTATGCCGGTCCTATCGTTTGCGGTCCATCAGGGTTGAATAATGATCAGATCGTGGAGATCTTTAACCGGGTTGCAGAAGATTACCGCCCGTTCAATATCAATATCACTACGGATTCAACGAAATACCTTTCAGCGCCTTTAAACAGGAGAATGAGAGTAGTGATCACCGTTTCTTCCAGCTGGTACGGATCGGCCGGTGGCGTTGCTTTCACAGGTTCTTTTACCTGGGGTGATGATAGCCCCTGTTTTATTTTCTCCGCCCTTCTTGGTAATAATACAAAGTATATCGCAGAAGCCGCTTCGCATGAAGCGGGCCATACATTGGGATTGTATCACCAGTCGCAATACGATGCATTGTGCAATAAACTAAGTGATTACTATGCAGGACAGGGAAGCGGCGAAATTGGCTGGGCGCCGATCATGGGTGTGGGGTATTACCAGAATTTCACGTTATGGAACAATGGACCTAACTCCTATGGCTGCACCAATTACCAAAGTGATCTGGATATTATTACTGCTGCCAACAATGGATTCGGGTATCGTACCGATGATCACAGCAATACATTTGCCGGCTCTACTCTTTCTGTTTTTACCAACAACCAGTTTACAGCAAGTGGTGTTATTGAACGCAATACCGACCAGGATCTGTTCCGGTTCATCGTTCCTGACCGGGGACGTTTTCAACTGGATGCAGTTCCCTATAATGTAGGAACAGGCAATTCAGGTTCCGATCTGGATATGCAGATCACATTATATGATGAATCGCAGAATGTATTGAATGTATATAATCCCGGCGCTTTATTAAGTTCAGTGGTCGACACCACGCTCAATGGCGGCATTTATTATATCCGTGTGGAAGGAAAAGGAAATTTATATGCTCCGGCTTATGCAAGCCTCGGTTCATATTCCGTGCAGGGAAGTTATGAAGGAGGTATCGTTCTACCCTTGCATAAATTAGAGCTGGAAGCCGTGAAGAAAGGTGATATGACACAACTTAAATGGGATATCATAGCAGACGAGCAGGTAGCAGAGCAAACACTGGAAATTTCGACGGATGGCAGAAACTTTGTCCCATTGATCCAGGCAGATAACAATACACGCAGCTATTCGTACCGCCCTGTTACGGATGCGACCGCTCAATATCGTTTAAACGTATTGTTTGATAACGGCCAACGGTTTTATTCCAATATCACTACCGTCCGCGAATCAACCCCGGGAACACGGCCCAAACTGCTAAGCAACCTTATTCATACAAACAGCATCCTTATCAGTAGCCCGGGCAAATACAACTATGTGATCGTGGATATGAATGGCCGGGCTGTTTACAAAGGACAACTGAATAATGGAATGAATACCGTCGATGCAGGCTCCATGAGACCGGGAATGTATGTGATACAATTTGCCGGTGATGGCCAGCAATGGACCGATAAATTATTGCGCCAATAAACCCGTTATCGTTCTGGTTAACAGAACAATAATCCGTTCCTCTTTTGCAAGTCGGAGGTTTTTCTTTAACTTAGGAAAACCTCTTTTTTTATGCGTTGGAGAAAATTCAATGGTGACCTCATAGAACTCCCGATCATAAAAGCTGTTGAAGATGCGATCAGGCGGGAGACAGCAGCAGGTTACAAACTCAAAGTTTGCATTGGTACAGATTCACAGGTAAAAGGTAAGGAGACAGAATTTGCAACGGTTATCGTTTTCCTGAGAGAAGGCCATGGCGGTTTTATGTTTATTCATAATGAAAAAACACGCCAGGCGTTTACTATCAAGGAAAGAATGCTGATGGAAGTGGCCAAAAGCATCGAGATCGCTTACGAATTATGCAATCTTTTTACCGTTTACAATGTGGACATGGAAGTGCATGCGGATATCAATACCAACCCGCACTTCAAGAGCAACGATGCGCTGAAAGAAGCCATGGGCTATATCCTCGGTATGGGCTTTGCCTTTAAAGCCAAACCCGAAGCCTTTGCCAGCAGCAGTTGCGCGAATAAAGTGGTGAATTAGTAACCTGCCACATTTGTGCTGTATAGCCTTCCGGGTTATGCAATGTTCTCACCGACAACTGTTGGCAGAGACAAACCTTCCTCCCCCTTCCTTTTTATACAATCTATGTGAAACCTATGTTCCTACGATCCTATGTGGTGAACTATGCCTTACTTTTATGAGATAGCTTCAAAACTGTAAGTTTTTCCTTACCACATAGGATCATAGGAACATAGGTTCACATAGAAGACCAGTATGATTTATGGGAAAATAAGATGGAGATTAGTAATGGGTGCTGTCGGTTACAGAAACCTGCATGTCTGCAGATTGAGTGGGCGGAGTAAGAATGGATGAAACGTTGGAGCCGCCTGACATATACATTTTCTCTACTTTCCTCGTGTCTTGCTGTGCGAATACAAAAACAACAAGGGCAACGAGAAAAAGAATAACAACAAGATTTCGTTCGGATAAGATTCGTCTCATAGTTAATTCAGATTGCGGGCAAATTTAAGTCAATAATGCATAAAATACCAACTTATCAGACGCTATACCTGACATTTACCAGCGCTTTTTAGTAGAATCCCTGTTCATATCACTGATATAATCCAATACCGATTCCCTTCCTTCCTGGTTAAGGGCGGAAGTAACAAAGAAAGGAGGCGATTCTTCCCATCTTTTCAAGAGGTCGGATATAAATAATTGTACATTTCTCCGGGTAGCTCCGGGTTTATTCTTATCGCTTTTGGTGAAGATGACCACGAAAGGAAGTGTCCATTTACCTAACTGATCGATAAAAGCAAGATCATTTTTTTGTGGTTCATGACGGCTATCTATGAGAACGAAGATGCAGGTTAGATTTTCTCTTTTGCGCAGGTACTCTTCGATCATTTGTTCCCAGCGGCGGCGATCGGTCTGTGATCTTTTTGCATATCCATAGCCGGGCAGATCCACC
>CAMLGR010000064.1 GCA_946479615.1 uncultured Bacteroidota bacterium
CCAGGAATACTTAAAAGAGATCAATGAAGAGATTGCAGCGAATAACAAAGCGGCTGAAGAGCTTCCTTTTAATGACCTGCTGGGTAAGGATGACATTTACCAGAAAGTAGATAAACTGAAAAAAGATAAGGATAAAAAGATCGAAGAGATCCTGGAACAAATCCTTCCCGAAGCATTTGCAACGGTAAAAGAAGCCTCCCGCCGTTTTAAAGAAAATACAGAAATCGTTTCCACTGCCACTCAACTGGACCGCGACCTGAGCGTTAAAAAAGATTATCTCCGGATCGAGAATGATAAATCCATTTTTAAGAATACATGGACCGCTGCCGGTGGCGAAGTAACCTGGAACATGGTGCACTATGATGTGCAGTTGATCGGTGGCGCCGTATTACATTCCGGTAAGATCGCGGAAATGGCAACCGGTGAAGGTAAAACCCTTGTATCTACCTTACCTGCTTACCTCAATGCATTACCCGGCGAAGGTGTGCATATCGTAACGGTGAATGATTACCTCGCCCGTCGTGACCAGGAATGGAACGGGACTTTATTCGAATGGCTGGGGTTGAAAGTTGACTGTATCGACAAACACCAGCCCAACAGTGAAGAAAGAAGACAAGCCTATCTGGCTGATATTACTTATGGCACCAATAACGAATTTGGTTTTGATTATCTCCGTGACAACATGGTGCACTCTCCCGAAGAAATGGTACAACGTAAACATCATTTTGCCATGGTGGATGAGGTTGATTCCGTGTTGATCGATGATGCGCGGACACCGCTGATCATTTCAGGCCCGGTGCCTAAAGGAGACGATCAGCAATTTCACGTGCATAAACCCAGGATTCTTCAACTGGTACAGGAACAGGAACGTATCGTACGTAATTCACTGAATGAAGCGAAGCGCCTGTTTGAAAAAGGAGAAGATGATCCGAAAGCAGGCGGCTTGCATCTTTACAGGGCTTATCGTGGTTTACCTAAATATGGTCCGCTCATTAAATTCCTGAGCGAACCAGGTATCAAGGTAAAAATGCAGAAAGCAGAAAATTATTATTTGCAGGACCAGCAACGCAATATGCATATTGTGGACCAGGACCTGCTGTTTAATATTGATGAAAAACAAAATTCAGTGGATCTGACGGATAAAGGATTGAATGTAATTACCCGTTCCGGAGAAGATCCCGATTTCTTTGTATTACCTGATATTGGCGTTAAACTCGCTGAGATCGAAAAGAACAATCTTCCTGCGGATGAAAAACTCCATCAGAAAGAAACGATACTGAATGATTATGCCCAGAAAGCGGATCGTATTCATACCGTTCAGCAATTATTGAAAGCGTATTCGCTTTTTCAGAAAGATGTTGAATATGTGGTCATGGATGGTGCGATCAAGATCGTGGATGAACAAACAGGTCGTATTCTCGATGGCCGCCGCTACAGCGATGGTCTTCACCAGGCGATTGAAGCAAAAGAAAATGTAAAGATCGAAGCGGCTACACAAACGTATGCCACGATCACCCTGCAGAACTACTTCAGGATGTATCATAAGCTGGCTGGTATGACCGGTACAGCGGAAACAGAAGCTGGTGAGTTGTGGAGCATTTACAAACTGGATGTGGTCACGATCCCTACCAATATCCCGATGATCCGCGACGATAAACAGGATCTTGTTTATAAAACAAAAAGAGAAAAATACAAATCTGTTATTGACGAAATAGAGATCTTACGGAATGCAGGCCGGCCGGTGCTGGTAGGTACGACTTCTGTTGAGATCAGTGAATTGCTCGGACGGATGTTGCAGCAAAAAAAGATCCCGCATAATGTATTGAATGCGAAACAACACTCCAAAGAGGCACAGGTAATTACAGAAGCTGGTTTAGCCGGCGCTGTTACGATCGCTACGAATATGGCGGGTCGTGGTACGGATATCAAACTCGGACCCGGTGTAAAAGAAGCGGGTGGTTTGGCGATCATTGGTACAGAAAGACATGAAAGCCGTCGGGTAGACCGCCAGTTGCGGGGCCGGGCCGGCCGCCAGGGCGATCCCGGAACTTCACAGTTTTATGTATCTCTTGAAGATGACCTGATGCGTATGTTCGGTAGCGAACGTATTGCTTCGCTGATGGACAGGTTGGGTTATAAAGAAGGAGATGTGATCCAGCATAGCATGATCAGTAACAGCATTCAACGGGCGCAAAAGAAAGTAGAAGAAAATAACTTCGGTATACGTAAACGCCTGCTGGAATATGATGATGTAATGAATAAGCAACGGAATGTTGTGTATGGCAAACGCCAGCATGCGTTGTTTGGCGAACGCCTGGCGCTTGATATCGATACTGCATTTTATGTTGTAGCGCAGGGATTGATAACAGGCTTCAGGGAACAGGAAGATTATGAGAATTTCAGGATGGCCTGTATCACCAACTTTGGTTTGGATACTAAAATTGAAGAAGAAGAATTTAAAAGAGGTGATCTGAATACGGTTATTGAAAAATTATATGCAGAAGCGACCGGGACCTATAATTACCGTAAAGAGGACCTGAAGAAAAATGCGATCCCTGTTTTCAAAAATATACGGCTTACACAGGGAAGTCATATCGAGAACGTGGTAGTTCCTTTTACCGATGGCAGGAAAGGTATCAATGTACTGGCTCCATTGGATAAAACGATCAGCAGCAATGGTGCGGAACTGGCTGGCGCGCTGGAAAAAACGATCACCCTGCTGGTCATCGATGATGCATGGAAAGAACACCTGCGGGCCATGGATGACCTGAAACAAAGTGTGCAAACGGCTTACCTGGAACAGAAAGATCCATTGATCATTTATAAAATGGAAGCGTTCAGGCAGTTTGAAAATATGGATTCAGAGGTCAATAAAAACATCGTATCCTTCCTTTCTCATTCTTCCCTTCCGGCACAGCAAGGTAATGCAGGATTGAAAGAAGGTCGCCAGGAAAAGACTGATTACAGCAAGATGAGAGCGAATAAAGAAGATATTGATGCAGCAGGGCAGGATTATGCCGCTAATGAAAGAGATCGTTTTGAACCAGGTGGTGCAGATGTAGCGGTGAAACAGGAGCCTGTTAAAGTAGGTCCCAAGATCGGGCGCAATGATCCCTGTCCCTGTGGAAGCGGCAAGAAGTATAAGAATTGTCATGGAAAGGATGCCGCATAAAATATTTCAAAATCAATAAAAAAACCCGCGATTTAACCGCGGTTTTTTTTATTGATTTTGAGGTTTCATTTTGAAACCTCAAAATGCCAGGGCCTTTTCTATGTGCAATCTATATTACTATATACGTGTGTGGTAAAAAACTTACAGCGCTGGGTCTGCTTCGAAAGAACCCACTTAGACATAAAAAAACCCGCGATTCAACTGCGGGTTTTTTATTGCTTTTGAGGTTTCAAAATGAAACCTCAAAATACCAGGTTTTTTCTATGTGCAATCTATGTTACTATATACCTGTGTGGTAAAACTTACGGGCTTTTTATTCTTTCCTAAACCCGATACGTTCCCTGTCTTTCCATGCCTGCTGAAGAGCCTTATCATGCAACAGGCTTTCAATGGCACGGTAGATCAGTTTTAACTGTTCATCATGATCAGCTACAGTTTGGCGGATCGCTTTGATCTGTTCCGCCAGATCTTTGCAATTCAGCGCGAACTTACGTAATGCAATAAATGCCTTAACAATGGCAATATTCATCTCAACGGCTCTTTTACTTTTTAACACACCTGCAAGCATGGCTACACCGTGTTCTGTAAAAGCATAAGGAAGATACCTTGCGCCGCCTTGTTTTGAGGTTTCATTTTGAAACCTCAAATTATTAAGCTCTTTTTTGGTAAGCCGAAACATAAAATCTTTTGGAAAGCGATTCATATTTCTTTTTACAGCAAGATTCAGGGACTTGGTAGGAACATCATACAATAAGGCAAGATCCTTATCAAGCATCACTTTAAATCCCCGGATCTCATAAATTTTCTTTTGAATAACGTTTAATTGCATAAAAAATAATTTGTACTAAAAGTACATTCTTGCTATAACGTTATCAGGAGAAAACCAACATGCCTTAATGTTTTATAACGTCACTTATTCTGTATAATCCTCCTTATTGCCGGTATATTCAACATATTCAAAATATAAAATCGCCGGGCTTCAATGAATACCCGGCGATTTTATAGAAATAATTAACCTGTATACAATTATTTTATTCCGTATTTGTGTTTATATCTTTCATACATCTGCGTCTGTTTATTCTCAAGACTTACTTTCCTGCCCTGTATGAAAGCTTCTGTAACAATGCTGGAACGCATATCGAAAATATCACCTTTGCAGATGATGATATTGGCATCTTTTCCCACTTCAATCGACCCTGTACGATCATCAATCCCTAATATCTTAGCGGCATTCAGGGTCGTTGCTTTCAATGCTTCTTCCTTATCAAGACCGTATGCGATTGCTGTACCAGCATTGAAAGGCAGATTACGCTGACGGGAATTTTCATCGTCATCATTAAGTGCAAACAAAACACCTGCTTTTTGTAACATAGCTGGTGTTTTATATGGCTGATCGATATCATCATCTTCGCCTATAGGCAGGTTATGTTCCTGGCTAAGCACTACCGCAATATTATTTTGCTTCAGCAGGTCAGCGATCTGCCAGCTATCGCTTCCCCCTACAATGACCACATCAAATCCAAATTCTTTAGAGAAATCGATAGCAATCAGCATTTGCTTTACAATATTGCACTCGACAAAGAATTTTTGCTTCTTCTCGAAAAGTGGTCGCAGGCTCTCGAACTTCAGGTTGGTTTCCTTGTGTGCTGTTTCTCCCAGGTATCCTTTGGCCTGGCGAAAGAAGTTCTTTACTTCTTCGATCCTGTCCAGCGCCTGCTTTACCGGGTCTTCTACCTGTTGCTGGCGAAGAGCAAACCCTCCACCACCTCCACGCGGACGTGGCAACAGGTTCGGCATATTAAAATATACACCTACATCAGATTTATACATTGCATCATCAGGACCCCAGGCATCTACCTGTACTACGGTTGAAACGCCCGGCAATAAACCTCCCTGCGGGACAACATTCGCCAGTAAGATCCCATTTGCCCGTAAAGTGCCTATGATCCTGGAATCTGCGTTGTAGGCAACGATCGAACGGATATTGGTATTATAATCCCCTATTTCGTTAAAATCATTACTTCCCTTCACTGCATTGCCCCCGATTTCCTTGATCCCTAATTGCGAAGCAGAAATGATCAGCCCGGGATATACATTCTTACCTGCTGCATCAAATACTTTTACATTATCTACCGGAATAGGAATACTGGTTCCTACTTCTTCAATCTTTCCATTATTCACTTTGATAGTACCATTACTGATCACCTGCCCATTGCCCACATGAATACTGGCATTTTTAATAAATAAAAGACCATTGTACGCCGGCGCCGGGTAAATATCATCCTGTGCCAGGAGTGATGTCGTGGCTAAAAGCGTTGCTATATAAAAGAATATTTTTTTCATTGTTGTGTGATTTACTGGTTGCTGATTGTTTCATCGTCTCCGTCAATGGTCAACAGCCCGGTGGCATGACCATGATCATTACAGGTAAGTACAGTCTGGTAACTGGGTCTTGCCGGAACAGTACTGCCAGGATTCGTCCTTCCTTCGGTGATCATTTTCTGGATTAAACGATTACGTTCGGCCGATATCTGTTTACGCATTTCTTTGTCCTTTTCCCGGTCGAAATAAACCGTACCATCCACGATAGTATAAAGAGACATCGCATAAATGCTAAGCGGGTTATCACTCCATAAAACCAGATCAGCATCTTTACCAACTTTGATGCTACCTACTTTATCTTCAACATGCAACGCTTTGGCAGGATTGAGTGTTACCATTTTAAACGCATCTTCTTCACTCATGCCGCCGTATTTCACACTCTTTGCTGCTTCCTGGTTCAGGCGGCGGGCCATTTCAGGATCGTCGGAGTTGATACAAACATTCAAACCCACTGCATTCATGATAGCAGCATTATAGGCGATCGCATCCTGTACTTCCAGTTTATAGGCCCACCAGTCGGAGAAGGTCGATGCATTAGCGCCATGTTCTTTCATTTTGTCCGCTACTTTATATCCTTCCAGTACGTGTGTGAACGTATTGATCCGGAAACCGAATTTCTCAGCCACCTTCATGGTATAAAGAAGTTCCGGCTGGATATAGGAATGACAGGTAATAAATCTTTTCCGGTTCATGATCTCTACCAGTGCATCCAGTTCCAGGTCGCGGCGAACCACCATCGGCACCGCTCCTTTCTTTTTATTGTTTTCTTCAGCCGCTTTTAATTGCTTTTGATAATCGGAAGCACGAGTAAAGGCATCCATCAATACTTCTTCCACTCCCATACGGGTATCAGGAAAGCGGGTATTACCCTGCGATGCGGCCGTACGTTTTACATTTTCGCCCAATGCAAATTTTATAAACGGATCGGCGCCCTGGAATTTCAGACCTTCATCATTCACTCCCCATCGTAGTTTGATAAGTTGTGTTTGTCCGCCGATCGTATTGGCAGATCCATGCAGGATATGAGAAGTGGTAACACCACCGCTTAGCTGGCGATAGATATTAATATCTTCCGGGTCAAGATTATCACTGATCCGGACTTCCGATGTAACTGATTGTGCCCCTTCATTGATAGAAAAAGCAGCAATATGCGAATGCTCATCAATAATACCCGGTGTAAGCTGCTTGCCGGTACCATCTATCACCCTGGCAGCAACATCGGAAAGATTTTTTCCGATCTGTGCGATTTTTCCATTCTTTACCAGCACATCCGTATTTTCCAGTTTGCCTTCTTTTTCATTGGTCCATACTGTTGCGTTCTTAACCAGGATCGTTTCCTGTTTAGGCAATTGTTCATTTCCATACGCTGAAAACGGGTAGGTGACGTTGCCGAGTTTGGGCACCGGTTTTTTCTTTGCCGTATCAGCAGCTGCCTCGGCGGCTTTGATAAAAGTAGCTGTCCAGGAAACAGGATTACCGGAAGTATCTACTCCATTTCCCTGCCATATGTCACCGTTATTAACGCCACTCAGACGAATGACCGCACCTGTTGACGCAGCACCTTGCCTGCCTGCCCCCGGGCCAGGTGTTCTTTCCGCCGTTGAATCTCTTCTGAATCCGCCGGGTCTTCTGCCGGCTACGGGTGAAAAACTAAGTTTAACAAGTTTACCATCATAACTGAATTTGCCGGTCAATGTATCCTTACCAACGACATTGGCAACAGCAGCGCTTTTTACATCCAATGTATAATTAACAATGCCGGCTGCAGATTTAATAACAAGACCGTATTGCCCTTTTACATCTGTCCACGCATCTCTTTTGACATCATATTTCTCTCCCTGTACCCAATTCTCAATGATGCTGGTTTTTTCATTAAAAAGATTCCCGGTAGTAATTAAGAAATTAGCCAGCTTGCCTTCTTCGATACTACCTACTTTATCATACACTCCCAATAAAGTAGCGGGTGTTTTAGTAAGCGCTTCGAAGGCTTTGTTTTCACTCAATCCATAGTCAATCGCTTTGCGAAGATTGGTCCAGAATTGTTTGGTATCACGCAGGTCAGCAGCGCTTAAACAAAAAGTGATATTGGCTTTTTCAATCGCACCGGGATTGGTAGGCGCCAGTTCCCATTGTTTCATAACCGACAGCGATACAAATCTGGCTTCGTTGGGATCATCCACTTCCTGTGGCTGCGGAAAATTCAGGGTGATGATCAACGGCGCTTTGGTAGCTGCTATTTCATTGATCCGCTGGTACTCATTGGTACCACCTTTTATGATATACTGAACACCGAATTCATCACCGATCCGGTCGGCCCTGATCTCGCTCCATTTATCAGTGGCTTCAAATACCTGTGGCAGGTTCTGGTTATCATTCCATGCCTGCAAACTCATATTCAATCCCTCTTTGGCAGGACGTGTTTTATACCAGTTGCCATCGAGATAGGTCTGTCGCAATAATGCCACGCTACCCATCATCGAAGAAGGATAACTCTGCGTGGAAACGCCTTTACTAAACGAATAATGAGCAGAGGCTTTTTCTTTTACAATAACGAGGTTTTCTGTTTTATTGGCCAGCGTTACAAAACTGCCGGTTCCGCGGGCGATGCCATCTTTCTGATGGGTAAGCACGGAGCCAAACCCGATATCGCGTAATGATTTCGCCTTATTTTCATCAACTACAAAAAGTGAAGCGGCATTTGTCTCGCTATGAATCGCCTGGTTCCATCCATAAGCTCCTTTTGTATTGGAAGTGAATTGCTGGGGAGCAAAAAAACCACCGCCGCCTCCTGTCAGGGCGCGTTGAGGTGTTGCAATGCCATAATCGCTGTAAATATCGATGAGAGAAGGATAGATAAATTTACCGCTGCAGTTCACCACTACAGCATCTTTCGGAACAGAAATATTAGTTCCGACCGAGACGATCTTCCCGGCGCGGATCAGCAGGGTTGCATTACTGATCGTGGTTTGTCCGTCTTTGACAATGGTAGCATTCGTAAAAGCATAGCATCCTTCGCGGGGATCGGCTACACCATTGACAGGGAAGGTGACCTGTGCCGGTAGCTGTAAGGCCGTCACAAGTAAAGCGGCTACAACGACCAGTGGCCGGAGTTTTGGTTTTCTCATTGCAGTGTGTGTTTTATTGATTTATTTCTCTGAAGTCCGTACTTAAAATTCGAATTTAATGTAAATGATTCAAAGAATCAGAATCTCTATGTGAAACTATGTTCCTATGATCCTATGTGGTAAAAATTACGACAGGCAATTACAGCACTTTATCTGCATGGCGTAGATTTACCACATAGGATCATAGGAACATAGATTTCACATAGAATACACCTAAAACCTCCCCAAGCGAGACTACTGCCAACTGAAATGAATAAATTACCTTTGAAACAAATCATACCTATGGCAGTTGCCGCCTCATCAACGATGCTCCCGGATTTTTCTCTATCACCCCGTATAGACCAGGTAGGTGTGGAAGAAAGAGCTTCACGGTTCACGAAACGAAGTATCAAGAAAGAATCCAAGATGGTTGGATTAAAGCTGGTGCTGAATATGATCGATCTCACCACGCTGGAAGGAAAAGACACCGATGGCAAGGTGAAACAACTTTGCTATAAAGCCATGCACCCGCATGATGCCGTACCGGGTCTTCCTACAGTAGCAGCGATCTGCGTGTATCCCTCTATGGTAAAAGTGGCTAAAAAAGCGCTGGAAGGGTCGGGAATTAAGGTCGCTTCGGTCGCCACCGCATTTCCCAGCGGACAGGCTCCTAAAGATGTAAAGATCCGCGATACGCGGTTTGCCGTAAACGAAGGCGCGGATGAAGTGGACATGGTGATCAGCCGTGGCAAGTTTCATGCAGGTGAATATAATTTTGTATTCGATGAAATAGCCGCCATAAAAGAAGCCTGCGGCGAAGCACGGTTAAAAGTGATCCTTGAAACAGGCGAACTGGGCACATTCGATAAAGTACGCCGCGCCAGTGATATTGCCATGTATGCCGGGGCTGATTTTATTAAAACATCTACCGGTAAAATACAACCCGCCGCTACCATGCCTGTTACCCTGGTCATGCTGGAAGCCATCCGTGATTTTTATTATAAGACCGGTAAAATGATCGGTATGAAACCAGCCGGCGGCATTTCCAAATCAAAGCTGGCCCTGCATTATTTGGTGATGGTGAAAGAAGTTTTAGGAGAAGCCTGGCTGAATAACGAATGGTTCCGCTTTGGCGCCAGCAGCCTGGCTAATGACGTACTGATGCAGATCGTAAAAGAAAAAACCGGGCTGTACCAATCGGCTAATTATTTCTCTGTTGACTAGTCCGGTATCGCTTAAGGGGTTAAAGATGGAATGGTTTAAGATTAATCTCAAAAGATCATTCACACTCCTTAAATAATAATAACGGCGTAAAACATATAACTGATTAATAATAAATCTGCAGTTTGTTTAATAGGAAGAACCTTTAAACCATTCAACCTTTAAATCTTTAAACGTTATTCATGGCGACAAAAACAAAGAATAATACGCTGAAGCTGAAATTCGATACCAGTTGGTCATATGATCCTGCCCCGGAAAGTAAAAGCGCAGCTACTATTAATAAACAGTATGATCTTTTTATCAATGGTGAATGGCAAAAACCATCCGGCAGGAAATATTTTGCAACGATCAATCCGGCTACTGAAGAAAAATTAAGTGAAGTAGCCGATGCCAATGCAGCCGATGTAGATAAGGCAGTAAAAGCGGCCCGCACCGCGTATGAAAAAGTTTGGAAGAAAATGCCGGCCAAAGAAAGAGCCAAATATGTTTTCCGTATTGCCCGCATGATCCAGGAAAAAGCAAGAGAATTAGCCATCATAGAATCGCTCGACGGTGGTAAACCTATCCGTGAGAGCCGCGATTTTGATGTACCGACTGCTGCCAATCATTTCTTCTACTATGCAGGATGGGCCGATAAACTGGAATACGCATTTCCTAACCGTCAGCCACAACCATTGGGAGTAGCCGGGCAGATCATCCCCTGGAATTTTCCTTTGTTAATGGCAGCATGGAAAATTGCACCCGCCATTGCCACCGGCAATACCGTGGTATTAAAACCGGCGGAAACCACTCCGCTCACTGCATTGAAACTTGCCGAGATCATCCAGGAATCAGATCTTCCCCCCGGAGTTGTCAATATCATTACCGGCGCAGGCGCTACCGGTGCCGCTATTGTCAATCATAACGACATTAATAAAATTGCTTTCACAGGTTCAACCGATGTAGGCAAGATCATACAACGTTCCGTAGCCGGTACCAATAAAAAAGTAACGCTGGAACTCGGTGGCAAAGCCGCCAATATCATTTTTGAAGATGCACCGCTCGACCAGGCAGTAGAAGGCGTTATCAATGGTATATTTTTTAACCAGGGCCATGTTTGTTGCGCCGGTTCGAGATTGTATGTACAGGAATCTGTTGCAAAACAGGTGATCCGTAAATTAAAAGATCGTCTTGAATCGTTGATCGTAGGTGATCCGTTGGATAAGAACACAGATATCGGCGCCATCAATTCCCGTCAACAATTGGAAAACATACAGAAGTATTTAAAGATCGGTAAACAGGAAGGCGCCGAGATGTATGAAAATTCATGCCGTTTACCTTCCAAAGGATTCTGGTGCCGCCCTACTCTTTTCACCAATGTGGCACAAAGCAGCCGTATCGCACAGGAAGAAATTTTTGGACCGGTACTCGCTATTCTCACGTTCAGAACCGATGATGAAGTGATTGAAAAAGCCAATAATTCTCCTTATGGATTAAGCGCCGGTGTATGGACCGATAAAGGCTCTAAAATATTCAATATTACCAAACGCATGAAAGCGGGTGTGGTATGGGCAAATACGTTTAACAAATTTGATCCCACTTCTCCATTCGGGGGATATAAAGAAAGTGGGTTTGGCAGGGAAGGCGGATTGCATGGATTATTACCTTACCTGAACCTTTAACAATTAAATTCCAAACATGGCAAAGACAACATTGAAAAAAACTTCTTTCTCTGCCAATGGCAATGGCCAGGAAGGACATGGAGTAAAGAACAGGCTGGAAGTTTTAAAAACATATAAGATCTATATCGGCGGGCAGTTTCCACGCACCGAATCGGGCCGCTTTTATATTCCTGTTAATGCAGCCGGCAAAAAACTGGCAAATGTATGCCTGAGTTCCCGGAAAGATTTTCGCGATGCCGTAGTCGCTGCAAGAGCAGCTACCAGCGGTTGGAACGGCCGTGCTGCTTTCAACCGCAGCCAGATCCTATACCGGATGGCGGAAATGCTCGAAGGCCGGAAAGCACAGTTCATTGATGAATTGATTCAGCAGGATGCAACTGCCGCTGGTGCCGAACGGGAAGTGAATCTTGCCATCGACCGTCTTATTTATTATGCGGGATGGTGCGATAAATATCAGCAGCTTTTCAGCGCGGTGAATCCTGTTGCTTCTTCGCATTTTAATTTTTCGGTGCCCGAGCCAACCGGCGTGGTATCTGTAATTGCTCCGCAGGGCGATTCCTTGCTGGGACTTGTTTCGGTCATTGCCCCTGTGATCGCCGGAGGTAATACCTGCGTGGTGCTGGCTTCCGAAACCAAACCGCTTTGTGCGGTAACATTTGCGGAAGTGCTCAACTCTTCCGATCTGCCAGGCGGTGTTGTCAATATTTTAACAGGAAAAGTAGCAGAACTCGTTTCCTGGTTCGTTGATCATATGGACGTAAATGCAACCATTTATTGCGAAAAAGATTCTACGATCCAGCAACTGATGCGGGAAAAATCCGCCGTGAATCTGAAACGTATCTTTTTTTATGATAAAGTGAACTGGTATGGTAGCGAAGGAGAATCACCTTATTTTATCATGGATACTCAGGAGATCAAAACTACCTGGCACCCGGTGGAGAATATCGCAGGAGCGGGAGGAGGATACTAATTTTAAGTTCCAGGCGCTACATTTTAAACGATACAGAATCTAACATTTATCGTTTCAATTTGGTAGGGTTTTTGAATAATACTTGCTCATGAAAAAAATACTCGCTTTTGGCTTTTGCCTTTTTTCGATAGCAGCTGTTGCGCAAACAGAAACTGCAACGGATAGCAATACCGTAGTGGTACATAAGGATCCGCGTATTGATTTGCTGATGACCAAACAGGCACAGATCAATGAAGTCACCAGCCGCGATGCCCGTAAATCCGGAAAAGGCTTTCGTTTGCTGATCATTCGTACCAATAGTATGGATGAAGCCATCGCTGCCAAGACAAAAGTATATACCTACTTCCCCGAACTGAAGGCCTATCTCTGGCACCAGTCTCCTTATTATAATGTAAAAGCCGGCAACTTCACCGACCGCAAAGATGCAGAAGCCTACCAGAAAAAAATGAACGCCTATTTCCCTAAAGGTGTCTTTATCATGAACGACGTGGTAGAAGTGAAGCTGGAGAAGCTGCCGGATGATGAACAATAGTAAATAAGAAATAAGAAACAGTGGAATAAGGAATGAGAAAGTAGGATCCCGTCTCTGCTTTCTCATTCCTTATTGCTTATTTTTCATTCCTTATTTTTGCAGGATGTTAGACAAGATCAAAACACTGGCAAAAACCTACGCTCCTGCGTTTATCGAAGTGCGTCATCACCTGCATGCACACCCGGAGCTGAGCTATGAAGAATTTGAAACTTCCAAATTCGTTCAGCAGCAATTAACTGGTTTTGGTATCGATTATGAGACAAAGGCCACTACCGGTGTCGTGGGAATCATCAAAGGAAAAAATCCTGATAAAAGAATTATTGCGCTGCGGGCCGATATGGATGCGCTTCCTATCAAAGAAGAAAATGATGTGCCTTATAAATCAAAGCATGATGGTGTTATGCATGCCTGTGGTCATGATGTACATACGACCTGCCTGCTCGGTGCGGCACGTATCCTGAACGAATTAAAGAATGAATGGGAAGGGACGGTGAAACTGATCTTTCAACCCGGTGAAGAAAAAAATCCGGGTGGCGCCAGTTTGCTGATCAAAGAAGGTGTGCTGGAAAATCCAAGACCGGCTGCTATTTTCGGCCTGCACGTGCATCCCGGTCTGCCCGTTGGTAAAATGAGTTTCCGCGGTGGCAAAGTAATGGCCAGCGCCGATGAAATATATATTACGGTCAAAGGGATTGGCGGACATGCGGCTTCACCGCATTTATGCATCGATCCGATCCTTATCGCTTCTCATCTGATCGTGAGCCTGCAGCAGATCGTCAGTCGTCACAACAACCCGCACAATCCAACTGTATTATCCATTACAGCTATCAATGGTGGTATTACTACCAATGTAATACCAAATGAAGTTCAATTGAAAGGAACATTCAGAGCCATGAATGAAGAATGGCGTTTCAAGGCGCATGATCTGATCCGGAAGATGGCAACTGATCTTGTTTCTTCCATGGGTGGCAGTATCGATCTGCTGATCGATGTGGGTTATCCTTCGGTATATAATAATGAAGCCCTGAATGAAATGGCGCGTTTGAAAGCCGGTGATTTTATTGGCCAGGAAAATGTGGAAGAAACAGAAAAAAGAATGGGTGCAGAAGATTTCGGTTATTATTCTCAACAGATACCCGGTTGTTTTTTCCGGTTAGGTGTTATGAATAAAGAAAAAGGAATTACTTCAGGTGTGCACACGCCTACATTCAATATCGATGAATCGGCAATCGAAACCGGCATTGGCATCATGGCCTGGCTGGGCAGTACAGCTAAAATTTAATATCCGGATACAACGATAATGTTCTTCTATCAAGAGCGGGAAACAGAACGGAAGCGAAGATGTTTCCGGCTCCCATTCTGTTTCCCGTTCTTTGGTATCACCCCATAAGCCAGGCATAACCCCCTTTCGGTGTTTTATTTTGTACATTGCACACCATTTTGGCGGCCTGAAACCGTTAAACCGATCCCTGTATAATTAAATAAAATATGAAGAACGAATTGCAAAGACAGCAGGCGCTGGAATATCATGCGAAAGGAAGACCCGGAAAGATTGAAGTGATACCCACCAAAGACGCCAAAACACAACGCGATCTTTCTCTTGCGTATTCACCCGGCGTAGCAGAACCCTGCAAAGACATAGCAGCGAATAAAGAAGATGTTTATAAATATACAGCCAAAGGAAACCTGGTAGCTGTGATCAGTAACGGAACTGCTGTATTAGGCTTGGGCGATATCGGCCCCGAAGCCGGCAAACCCGTGATGGAAGGCAAAGGAGTACTTTTCAAAATCTTCGCTGATATCGATGTATTCGATATCGAGATCGCAGAAAAGGACCCGGAGAAATTAGTACAGATCATCAAAGCGCTTGAACCCACATTTGGTGGTATCAACCTGGAAGACATCAAAGCACCGGAATGTTTTTATATTGAAAAGAAATTAAAAGAACAACTGAACATTCCTGTCATGCATGATGATCAGCATGGCACTGCGATCATCAGTGCAGCCGCGCTGCTGAATGCACTGGAAATTCAAAAAAAGAAAATCGACAGGGTAAAGTTTGTCGTCAATGGTGCCGGTGCAGCAGCAGTAGCCTGTATGAAACTATATATTGGGCTGGGTGCCAAAAAAGAAAATTTCCTGGTATATGATAGTAAAGGATTGATCCACCAGGACCGCACCGATCTCGATGAATTGAAAAAAGAATTTATTTCCGACAGTAAAGCATCTACCCTGGAAGCCGGTCTGAAAGAAGCCGATGTGTTTATCGGTCTCAGCAAAGGAAATGTGATCTCACAGGACATGGTCAAATCGATGGCGAAGAACCCGATCGTGTTTGCCATGGCCAATCCTGATCCTGAGATCAGTTGGGAAGATGCGACCGCTGCAAGAAAAGATATCATCATGGCTACAGGCCGCAGCGATTATCCCAACCAGGTGAATAATGTACTCGGGTTTCCCTATATTTTCCGCGGCGCACTGGATGTGAGAGCAACACAGATCAATGAAGCGATGAAACTCGCAGCTGTGAAAGCGCTGGCTGAATTAGCCAAAACGCCGGTACCGGATATGGTGAACCTCGCTTACAATGAAAAGACGATCACCTTTGGTCCTAATTATATTATTCCCAAACCTCTTGATCCGCGTTTGTTATCGACGGTGTCGCCAGCCGTTGCCAGGGCAGCTATGGAAAGTGGTGTAGCCCAATACCCGATCACTAATTGGGAAGTATATGTTTCCGATCTTGAAAAACGCCTGGGACTGGATAACCAGGTAATGCGCGCGATCAGCAGCAAGGCGCGGCGCGATCCGAAACGAATTGTTTTTGCAGAAGCAGATAATGTAAAAATTCTCAAAGCCGCACAGATCGTATTCGATGAAGGTATCGGCTACCCGATATTGCTGGGAGATGAAACAAAGATCAGGAATATCGCGGTTGTCAATGGTATCGATATCGAAGGATTACCGATACTCGATCCGCGCAGCGATAGTACCGAAGAAAAAAGAAACCTCTACGCAGAAACATTCTTTAAGAAAAGAAACCGCAAAGGGTTCAATGCCTACGAAGCGAAAAAGGTAATGCGTGACCGGAACTATTTCGGTTGCATGATGGTGGAAAACGGAGAAGCAGATGGCATGATATCAGGATTGACCAAGAATTATCCCGATACCATACGTCCTGCTATTCAAACGATCGGCACCGAAGATGGTGTGAGCAAGATCGCGGGGATGTATATGATGCTGACCAAAAGAGGGCCTTTATTCCTCGCTGATACAACGGTCAATTTTAACCCGACTGCAGAAGAACTGGCCGAGATCACTTTATTGACGGCCAAAGAAGTCCGGAATTTCAATATCACACCGCGTATTGCCATGCTGAGCTACTCCAATTTCGGCAGCAGCAATTCGCCCGAAGCCAAACTGGTAGCCGAAGCCCGCAAAATAGTAAAAGGCAAAATGCCTTCGCTGCTGGTGGATGGCGAAATACAGGCCAATATGGCTTTCAATAATGATTTATTAAAAGAAAATTATCCTTTCTCCGAACTGGTGGATAAAGATGTAAACACGCTTATCTTCCCCAACCTGGCAGCAGGGAATGTTACCTATAATATCCTGAAAGAGATCGGCAGCATGGATGCGATCGGGCCGGTATTATTGGGTTTGAAAAAACCGGTACACGTATTGCAACTGGGTAGTTCGGTTAGAAGTATTGTGAATATGGCATTGATCACGGTAGTGGATGCACAGATCAAATGCAAAAATTCATTGACCGATGAAATCGTAAATAAATCACCCTGGTGGAAAAGATTCAAAAAAACCAATAAAGATGTGTGAGGGAGAATGAGGAATGATGAATTGAAAATTATGAATGAATCGTACCAGTAGAAAACTCCTGTTGTTTTACACCCATTCATAATTCATAATTCTCAATTCATCATTCCTCCTCCAACTCTTAATTCATAAAATCCTTCTTTCGTCGTATTTTACACCCTAATTATTCTCATGACATTTATCAGAGATATAGGCCGTTACCTGCTGATGCTGAAGGGTATGTTTTCCAAACCTGAGAATGGGAAGATGTACTGGAAAGAATTCATGCATCAATGTTCCGATATTGGTATCGGTTCGTTTGGTATCGTAGCAATTATTTCTGTCTTTATCGGCGCCGTTTCTACCCTGCAAACGGCTTACCAGCTGATCACCCCCCTGATTCCCTTATCAACTATCGCTGTGATCGTCCGCGATACGGTTATTCTTGAATTTGCCCCTACCCTTACCTGTATCGTACTGGCCGGTGTGGTAGGCAGTAAGATCGCCAGTGAACTGGGAAATATGCGGGTAAGCGAGCAGATCGATGCGCTCGAGATCATGGGCATCAATACCAAATCATACCTGGTGATGCCAAAGATCATTGCAGGCTTGCTGATGATCCCCATGCTGGTAGCGATCGCTATGGCATTGGGTATCTGGGGAGGGCGTCTGGCAGCCACGACGGCCGGTATCCTTTCGGGTGATACATTCGACAAAGGACTTCATGAAGGATTTATTCCCTACAACGTTTTCTTTGCCCTGGCCAAATCCTACACATTCGCTTTTATCATTTGCAGTATTCCTGCATTCTTTGGATATTATGTACAGGGTGGTTCGCTCGAGATCGGTCGCGCCAGTACCAAAGCCGTTGTGGTAAGTTGTGTGATGATCCTTTTCGCAGATTATATCTTATCAGCTATCTTGTTGTAATAATAAAACTGTCAAAGGACAGGTTCAACTATTCACTATTGACCTTTGACCATTCACTTATAACCCGTGATTGAAGTAAAAAATATAAAAAAGGCTTTTGGCGAGAAAGTGGTCATCCAGGATGTAAGTTCTGTGATGAAAGCAGGACAATGCAACCTGATCATTGGTTCCAGCGGAAGCGGCAAGACCGTATTGATGAAATGCATGGTAGGTCTTTTTACACCCGATAGCGGCGAGATCCTTTACAATGGCAAGGATTTTATCAATATGAACCCGGAAGAAAAAACAGAGATCCGCAAAGAGATCGGTATGCTGTTCCAGGGTTCGGCCCTATTCGATAGCCAGACCGTAGAACAAAATGTGATGTTCCCGCTCGATATGTTTACCCGGGATAATTATTCACAGAAACTAAGACGCGTCAATGAAGTGCTTGACCGTGTAAAACTGGTAGACGCCAATAAAAAATTCCCATCCGAGTTAAGCGGTGGCATGAAAAAACGGGTAGCGCTGGCAAGAGCCATCGTATTAAATCCCAAATATCTTTTCTGCGATGAGCCCAATTCGGGGCTTGATCCGCTCACTTCCCTCGTTATCGATAAACTGATCAAGGAGATCACTACCGAATTCGATATTACGACCGTGGTCAACACACACGATATGAACAGTGTGATGGAGATCGGCGATTATATCCTTTATATGTACCAGGGCCACAAGGAATGGGAAGGAAATAACAAAGAGATCATCTTCAGTAAAAATCAGCGCCTCAACGAATTCATCTTCGCTTCAGAGTTCCTGAAAGACGCCAAAGAAATGCGCATGCTGGAAGAAACCGGTAAAATGCCCGGTCATTCCCATTCCAAACCCGATCAGTAGTTAGTATGCCATCCTCACCCGGAACAGGAAAACAATTATAACTATCCTGAAATGACTGCCAGCTGAGAACTGGCAACTGCTGACTGGCAGAAATCCCTTACTTTTGCCCAACTTTTTATACCTCATAAAGTATCATTCATGAGCATTCTCGTTAATAAAAACTCCAAAGTATTAGTACAGGGATTTACCGGCACCGAAGGCACGTTTCATGCTACCCAGATGATCGAATATGGCACCAACCTGGTAGGTGGTGTAACCCCGGGCAAAGGCGGTAACAAGCATCTCGATAAACCTGTTTTCAACACCGTAGCCGATTGCGTGAAAACAACCGGCGCTGATGTCAGCATCATATTTGTACCACCGGCTTTTGCTGCAGACGCCATTATGGAAGCAGCCGATGCCGGTATCCGTCTCGTGGTTTGTATTACAGAAGGTATTCCCGTGCAGGATATGGTTAAAGTAAAAAATTATTTACTCGGGAAAGAGACCCGTCTTATCGGGCCCAATTGCCCGGGTGTGATCACCGCCGGTGAATGCAAAGTGGGCATCATGCCGGGTTTTGTATTCAAAAGCGGCCGTATCGGCATCGTTTCCAAATCGGGTACGCTCACCTACGAAGCAGCCGACCAGGTAGCCAAAGCAGGATTGGGCATTTCTACTGCCGTAGGTATCGGTGGCGACCCGATCATCGGGACAACGACCAAAGAAGCGGTAGAGCTTTTCATGAATGATCCCGGCACCGATGCTATCGTTATGATCGGTGAGATCGGTGGTGGCATGGAAGCAGAAGCTGCCAACTGGATCAAATCAAATGGCAATAAAAAACCCGTTGTAGGATTTATTGCCGGTCAGACAGCGCCTCCCGGAAGAAGGATGGGCCATGCCGGTGCCATCGTTGGCGGCGCAGACGATACAGCCGCTGCTAAGATGAAGATCATGAGCGAATGCGGTATTCATGTAGTAAGCAGCCCGGCGGATATTGGGAAGAAGATGGCGGAAGTGATCAAGAAATAAGGAATTAAGAATAATAAATAAGGAATGAGAAAATAACAGGTTGAATATTGCTTCTTATTAATCTATATAAAAAGCCTCTCTGAAAACAGAGAGGCTTTTTCATTTCCATCAATCCCAAAAATCCTATAAATCATGGTTCAGACATCTTACCGGGCGCTACGGATAAAACGGGCCAGATCATCTTTACTGCTGCTGAAGTTGAACGCATCATTGATCAGCGAATAGTTTCTTTTATCAACCGTATTGGCATAGGCTTGTTTCGCGAGATCAAGTTTATTGCTTTCAAAACTGAACATCATCACCAGTTCTTTTACCTGCGCTGTGGTCAGACTATTATTCCTTACAACCTGTGTAGCTGATTTCAGCTTATTGCTTTCCAGCCATTCTTTGTCGATGGATTGCAGAACGGCATCAAACTCACGTGCATCCATTCCTGCATCATAACCACTGTGGTTATCATATCCACCCCATTGACCGCCACGATCATTGCTGTAATCGCCTGATTGGTTACCACGGCTGAAATCGAAATCCCGGCCGCCGCGACCATATCCGCCGGCAGTACTGCGTGTATCGGAGATCGTAGCCTTACCAAACCTGTCGATAGAGATCATGGTATTGGCACGGGGTTTCACTCCAATCGTACCGTTATATACCACTTCATATTTCTTTCCGAAAATGAAGAACAAACCTGTATTCTTTTCCTGGTAGATCTTTACCTGGTGATTACCGGCTTCAAGACCCTGGATGCTTACATAATTATCGGCAGGTTCAAAACGGCGGCCGTCGACAACTACTTTTAAATTGGACTGGCTGACCGATTGAATCGTCAATGTACTCTTGGGTTTTGCCGCAGCAAAAACAGAGATTGTAAGAATTAAAGAAGCTAAAAGTGTAGAAATTTTTTTCATGATTATTTGTTTTTAAGATAAGTAATAAAGGCCATCTGGTACTTACCGGCAAAAGGACCATAAAGGCCGAACCTGTTTTTAATACCGGTGCTGAATTTTTCGATCATTTCTTTTATACTTTTCATTAGCTGCTTATTTGCTTATTTAGTTTCAAAGCATATGCCATCGTGCCGGATTTCAATGAAGGAAACGTTAAAGGGAAAATAGAAGCAAAAAAACTATGACATTAAAAAGAGTAAAACCCTTTACAGGAAAGGGTTACAAGCCAATGTTATTTAAGGTTAATAGCTCTTTTTACACCCGGTTATTCCTGTAGAAGGGAAGAATGATTGTTAAGGAAAAAGAAAGTTTTTTCCAGCATTAAACCTTTGCGCCCGCTGGTAATCTATGCGCCTTTTTGGGTGAAAATCCGGAAGAATTAATCTGCCCTTTCTTTATGCAATTGGGGACAACCCTGCATCATAACCCTGCACAAGTTTATTTACCTTGTACCTGATTTTAATATCTTAATTATGAAAGTATTCAGCATTGGTTTATTTTTTATCACCCTGTTATCTCTGCCTATGACTATGCATGCCCAGGGGCCTGTTAAAAATTATGACGCGCAATGGAAAAATGTAGCCGCCCTGGAAGCTAAAAATTTGCCTAAATCAGCACTGGCTGAAGTAAAGAAGATCTATGACCTGGCTAAAAAAGAGAAACAGGATGCACAACTCATCAAATCCCTGATCTATATGTCCCGCTACCAGCAGGAGACCCGGGAAAATAATGAGATCCTGTCCATAAAAGATATTGAAAAAGAAATCATTGCTGCACAGGGTAAAGAAACGGTCCTTGCCTTATTGAATAGCCTGCTGGCTGGCATGTACTATAATTATTACCAGTCACACCGCTGGGAATTTTATAATCGCACACAGACAACCGATTTTAAGAAAGACGATATCGCCACCTGGACCACCGAAGATTTTCATAAAAAGATAAGCGAACTCTACCTCCGGTCTATCAAAGAAGAAAAATTATTACAGCGAACAAAGCTCGAAACCTTTGATGCAATTATTATAAAGGGAAACATGCGTCATTTGCGGCCTACTCTTTTCGACCTGCTATCGCATACGGCCCTGTCTTATTTCCAGAATGATGAAAGAGATGTCAACAAACCCGCGTATGCGTTCGAGATCGACCAGGCATCCGCATTCGATCCTGCTGCTGATTTCATCACACGAAAATTTCCCACCAAAGATTCATTGTCACTTTACCATAAAGCCTTATTGCTTTATCAGAAACTGATCGTTTTTCATATCAACGATGCAAAACCCGATGCCCTGCTCGATGTGAACCTGAAACGCATTCAATTCGTCAACAGCAAATCGGTACACCCGGATAAAGATCAACTGTATTTTAACAGTATCAATCATATTGCCAATCAATATGAGAATACGCCCGCAGCAGCGCAGGCATGGTACCTGGTGGCGCGATATTACGAGACCAATGCCAATACCTATAAAGCTTATGGAGATTCCACACACCGGCTCGACCGGGTAAAAGCAAAAGAAATATGTGAGAGAATAGTTGCGCAGAAAGATTCATCCGAAGGAAAAGTAAATTGTATCAACCTGCTGGCGACGATCAACCAACCGGTTTTACAATTCACCATAGAAAAAGTCAATATCCCCGGGCAGGCATTCCGGGCCTCTGTACGGTATAAAAATATAAACCGCCTGTACCTGCGGGTGATAAAACCTACCGACAAACTAAGAAAAGAACTCGAAGCGCAATACAACGAATCGTTCTGGTCTGCATTGATAAATGCGCCCATCCTGAAAAGCTGGGACCAGACGCTGCCTGTCACCAGCGACCTTCAAACACATCTTACCGAAATAAAAGTGGATGCATTGCCTGCCGGTGATTATTTTATACTTACTTCCACGGAAAAAGATTTTACCAATAAAAAGGCTATTCTTGGTTCACGGATCTTTTATGTTTCCAATATCAGTTTTGTCAACAACCTGAATGATTTCTTTGTATTGAACCGTGATAACGGTCAGCCGCTTGCTGGTGCAGCCGTACAATTCTGGGAACAACGCTATGATTATACCACATCAAAAAATATCAGGGTAAAGACACGCTCGTACAAAACAGATGCCAATGGGTTTTTCAAATTGCAGCGTACAGTTGATAACAATAACAGGTACCGGTATAATGCTTACCAGTTAGAGATCACCTATGGCAATGAAAAACTGTTTATGGATGACCAGATCAGCGATTACAATTATTCTCCGTATGCTGATGATGAACCCAAAGCATTCAACCGGGTGTTCTTATTTGCAGACCGCAGTCTTTACCGGCCGGGACAGATCGTTTATTTCAAGGGTATCACCATGACAAAGAACAACCAGGCAAATACAGCTGATATTCTTTCCGGTTATGAAACAACGATCTACCTCCGCGATGCAAATGCACAGAACATCGATTCCATAAAAGTAAAAACGAACGAATTCGGTTCTTTTTCTGGTAAATTACAATTGCCCGAAGGCGCTCTGAATGGCCAGTTCAGTCTGATTACCAGCCGTGATGAAGGTTTTCAGCAGTTCCGCGTAGAAGAATATAAGCGTCCTAAATTCTATGTCGATTATGAACCACTGAAAGGAACATATAAAGTAAATGACCAGATAAAGATCACCGGTACAGCCAAAGCCTATGCCGGCAATAATATCGATGGCGCTACGGTAAAATACCGGGTAGTTCGTCAACCCCGCTATATCTATTACTGGTATTTTGCCAAAAGCTGGCAGCCACCGACAGAACCACAGGAAATAGCACATGGCGAACTGACAACTGATAAGGATGGTAAATTCATCGTAGAGTTTACCGCCATTCCCGATGGGAAGATCGCCAGACAATATGACCCGGTATTTGACTATACCGTCTATGCCGATGTAACGGACATCAATGGCGAGACCCGCAGCGGCGAGCAACTGGTATCGGTTAGTTATAAATCCTTGCTATTAAAAACGAATATTCCTTCTGCTTTACCGCTGGATAGCTTACGCAAATTATCTATCCGTACAGAAAATATGAATGGCGAATTTGAACCCGCCAATGTAAAAGTCACTATCACCAGGCTGAAGGAAGAAAAAAGATTGATCCGTGAACGTTTCTGGGAAAGACCCGATCAATTCATTTTCACCAAAGAAGAATATGTCCGCAACTTTCCTTATGATGAATATGATAATGAAACCGATCCTTCAAGCTGGGAAAAAGGAGAAAAAACATTGGAGAAAACAGATTCCACCAAAGCTACCGGCGAATGGTTAACAGGAACCAGGCAATGGTCAGCCGGTTATTATGTAATAGAGATTTCCACGAAAGATAAAAACGGGGAAGAAGTAAAGGATGTAAAATACATTGAGCTGTACGATGAAAAAAGCAACCAGCTTTCCCGGCCACAATATATCTGGTCAGCCGGAAG
>CAMLGR010000065.1 GCA_946479615.1 uncultured Bacteroidota bacterium
ACTTATTATGAATCGTTTGGCTTTCCTGATACCTGTATGTTGCTTCTTTTTGCTGGTTTCCTGCGAAGAGCGGAATACAGAAAAAAAAGTACATACCGGTGCTATTTATGCCGACTACCGCATCTGGGGTGACGAAGAAGGGGGGAATATCAGCGTAAAACTCCAATATTCACTCGATGATGCCGATGGCGCTACTATCGAACTGGTTCCACCTGCCAGTGTGAGCTTTGATGGAGAAATACTGGGTCCCGACAGTTCACATTTCAATGGCATTTTTTATGAATTGCTCCGGCCGGTGGATGGATTTGCCGGGGAGCATGAGATCGTCTACACCGATTCTTCCGGTAAGATCTATAAAGCTGACTTTAATTTCCCGGTATTCCGGTTAGCCACGCCCATTCCTGCCGAAATGACCCGCGGCGACCTGGTTTTTCAACTGGAAGGGCTGAAAAAAGGAAACAGGGTCCGGCTTTTCCTGGTCGATACCACGTTTACCGGACGTGGCGTGGAAAGGATCGATACCCTTGAAAGCGGGGAGATACATATCAGCAAAAAGGAACTGGAGAACCTGCGGAATGGCCCGATCAATATGAGCATCACCTGGGAAGAGGATAAAAAGCTGGACCAGGCCACTGCGGCAGGCGGTAAAATCTATAGAGCGTATAGTTTAAAGCGGGACTTTATCCTGAAAGAAGCTGTTCCTGCGACCACAACCCAGCCCTGATCCGGGTTATCCACAGCTATTTTTATTTACTAATCAGGTATGGAAAATCAATTGGCAGCATTTACCTTTGCGGCCGGAAAAACAGGTTTAAAACCGGGAGCATATATCGGCCGGTTTTGAATCCTTCAAACGCTTAAATCCCTTCTCATGTCAGGACAACTTAAAGAGGTTCGGAATCGTATCAAGTCGGTACAAAGCACCCAACAGATCACCAAAGCCATGAAAATGGTGAGTGCGGCTAAATTGCGCCGGGCACAGGATGCCATCATCCAGATGCGCCCGTATGCAAGGAAGCTGCAGGAATTGCTTAGCAATATTGTAAGCAATAGCGAAGGTGAAGTAGGAATGGCTTTGGCCGCCGAACGTCCTGTAGAGAAAGTACTGATCATCGTGATCACCAGTGATCGCGGCCTGGCTGGTGCCTTCAATACCAATGTGATCAAACTTACAAAAGCTACGATCGCGGAAAAATATGCAGCCCAGCACAAAAAAGGAAATATAACGATCTGGGGTATCGGTAAAAAAGGATACGAACATTTTACCAAAGCCAACTATAAAACAGAAGCTGCCTATAAAGACATTTTCCTGAATCTCACCTTCGAAAATGTACAGAAAGCATCACTGGAAGCAATGAAAGCTTTTGAAGAAAGACAATTCGATGTGGTAGAGATCGTATACAGCCAGTTTAAAAACGCGGCTACACAAAAATTTGAACTCGAAAGATTCCTTCCTATTCCCAAAGTAGAAAAGAAACAAGGCGATAAAAAAGCGGATTTCATTTTCGATCCTTCCCGCGAAGAACTGGTGGCGGAACTGATGCCTAAAATTCTCAATACACAATTATACAAAGCAGTACTGGATTCAAACGCTTCCGAACATGGAGCCCGTATGACAGCGATGGATAAAGCCAGTGAGAATGCCAACGAAATGCTGAAAAGCCTCAAGATATCTTATAACAGGGCCAGGCAGGCTGCTATTACTACCGAACTGACGGAGATCGTAGCCGGAGCTGCTGCTTTACAGGGATAAGATTTGTTAAATACAATAGTTTATTCAAAAAGATATTTACAATACTCCATTGTAAATGTGAATAACCTCATTTGACCTGCTTACCCAATATTATTACTTTTCCGCCCGGCTATAATCATATTTGATAAATAAGAATACTATGACTGATCTGACTACCCTGATACCGCATATTGAGGCCCTGATATTTGCCAGTGATAAGCCGTTGACATCACTCGAGATCACAGAACTGGTGAATAATGCGTTTGGGTTCATGGATGATAAGATCACCCTTGACCAGGTAGAATCTGCAGTAGAAGGGATCATTGAAAAATACAGCTCGGAATTTTATCCATTTGAAATAAGAATGAGTGGCGGCGGCTGGCAATTCATGACCAAAAAGGATTACCACAAAACGATCGCGCAACTCAATGGCGATAAATTCTTAAAACGGTTATCTGCCGCTTCATTGGAAACCCTGGCCATTGTAGCCTATAAACAACCGGTAACGAAAGGAGAGATCGAAGCGATCCGTGGTGTAAGCTCCGATTACGCCGTACAGAAATTGCTCGAAAAAGAACTGATCATTATCACAGGCCGTAATGAAAAATTACCCGGTCACCCGCTCTTATATTCTACTTCCAAAACCTTCATGGATTATTTCGGTATCAATTCCGCTGAAGATCTTCCAAAGATCAGGGAAGTACTCGCCGATCAACTGGTAGAACCCACCGTTGTAAAAGATACCCTGCCTGTTGCCGAAGAAACAAAACCCGAAACACAGGAAGATGAAGATGCATTGCTTTCCGTGACAGAAACGGGAGAGTTGATTGAAAAGGATGAGGAGAATGAGGAATGAATGTAAAATGCAGAATGTAGAATTTAAAATGTAAAAGGGGATCAACTTTAAAACTGATCCCCTTTTACATTTTAAATTCTACATTCTGCATTTTACATTGCTCTTTAATATCTTCGCAGTTATGTCCCTTTCTCTATCTCCTCAACAACTCGCCGCTATCGCCGCTGAATTCGGAACTCCTGTCTATGTATATCATGCTGAAAAAATAAAAGCACAGTATGAAAAACTGACCAGCGCCTTTTACGGTACCGATACCCGCTTTTTCTTTGCGTCAAAGGCATTGACGAATATGAATGTGCTCCGCTACATTCATTCGCTCGGCTGCGGCATCGATTGCAGCAGTATCAATGAAGTGAAACTGGCGTTGCATGCAGGTATACCAGCTGAAAAAATATTGTATACATCCAATGGAATTGCATTTGAAGAAATAGAAGAAGCTGTTGGATACGCTGTACATGTCAACATCGATAGTCTTTCCAACCTGGAAAAATTCGGTAAACGTTTTGGTAATACATACCCGGTAGGAGTGAGATTAAGACCCAATATCCTTGCCGGTGGCAACCTCAAGATCTCTACCGGTCATGAGAAAAGCAAGTTTGGTATTCCGCTGGAACAACTCGAGCAACTGAAAGCGATCGTTGAACAGTACAAGATCAATATAAAAACATTACATATCCATACCGGCAGTGATATCAAAGACGCCGATGTGTTTGTACATGGAATAAAAGTGCTGGCTGATTTAGTTGCTCATTTCCCCGGTCTGCAGGTAATTGACCTGGGTGGCGGATTCAAAGTGCCCTATGAACCGGATGGAGAAGAAACGAATATTGCATTTATAGCTGCCAAACTGAAAGCATATCTCGAAGCACACCTGTTCACCAATGGAAGAAAATACCAGTTATGGTTTGAACCCGGGAAATTCCTGGTCAGTGAATGCGGTTACCTCGTCACACAGGTGAATGTGATCAAAGAAACAGCCTCCACTGTATTTGCCGGGATTAACAGCGGTCTCAATCATCTCATACGTCCCATGTTCTATGATGCTTATCATCATATTGTAAATATTTCCAATCCGGGTGGGGAAGAAAAGATTTATACGATCACCGGATATATTTGCGAAACGGACACATTTGCATCGGATCGCAAGCTCCACGATATCCGTGAAGGCGATCTGCTGGTTTTCTACAATGCCGGCGCTTATGGATTCGAAATGTCTTCAAACTATAATTCAAGATACAGGCCCGCAGAAGTATTGGTAGAAGATGGAAAAGCAAGACTTATCCGTAAAAGAGATAGCTGGGAAGATCTGCTCAAAAATCAGGTGAAAAACTGGTAATTTCCTTTAATGGTCAGCGGTTGAAAAATCATTACACGGTTAAATCCATACCGGGTTTTATTGCGTATGTGAGTATCACCAACAAATCTTTTTCGAGTGAGTTTTCCAACAGGGTTGTACCGGCAACGGCATGGCCCTGCTTTATTTTTGTAAGACATGGATCGTTACAGTCGTTTTGCCGGTTATCGGCAGTGAAGTATTCATGGCTGAAGTATTGCCATTGGAATCGGTAGCGATGGTCTTCTCCCGCACAAGACCTGTTAATTTATCAACAACAATTTTACCGCTGCTGGTATAATTCATGACAGTACTCGCTTCCATTCCCATCATTTCCGATTTGGTATGGGTAACGGCAGTTGTCTTAAAATCGACAATAAGTGTTGAATCAGTGATAGCTGACAGTGTGCTGACAGTAACCGACTTTTTTTCATCATTCTCTGACGAATCGGTCCAGCTATCACCTGCACCTACTTCATAACCCGGAAAGACATGAAAAAAGCAACTGCTGCCTTTTTTAGGTGGATAAGCCACTGCAGTCAGGTCACGAAGCATATCATCCAGGATAACCATCTTGTCGCCGGGTTTCACTGCTTCTATTTTTTCAGGCGTGGTCATCAGCGTAGTACCGGATGAATCGACTACGAGATCATATTTTTTTGATAAGATCTCGTCGAATGATTTATTGGAAGCGCTTTGCCTGTCGGCCTTATTCTCTGAATCAAACGAAATTTTTTGCCCCATACCATCAAAATGGTAATCCAATCCCTGCAACTCATGATGAAGCGTGGCGCTGCCGGTTGTTGCTGTTGTGATCGTATACGAATGCGTTACCCTGCCCTCTACCAGGAAAGGAATAGCCTGGGCTCCTGCCTGCTGGGTAATACTGTTTTTGACCTCCATGCTTACCCGGATCGTTTTACCCGGCTCAAAATGAAGTTTTCCCGAAACTTTTTGAGCATACAGCGTACTGGAAAAAAGACTGAACAACAGGAAATAAAGCGTGGGCTTCCGCATGAGCAAATTTGATAGTATTCAAAATTGACGAAACTTATTCGAAAATAGTGTCAATGGATTCAAAAACCCTTTTTTGATATTCACATCCCTGTTTATATATGAGTTGAACTTCCTACATTTAAGCACTAAAACCACGTATTATGCCTATCAGGATGACTGATGATCCACAGGATCAAAACCAAAACGATTATAATGATGACCGTGGCGGTGGAGGGGGAAGAGGTCCCAACCTGCCTGGTGGTGGTGGCGGACTGGGTGCATTGCTGCCTTTATTATTATCCTTATTCCGTGGCAAGGGCATCATCTTTTTATTGATCATTGGCGGCGCCGCTTATTTCTTTCTGAATAAAAGCGGTTGTAACCTTAGTACAGTCCAAAACCTGTTCTCGCAAAGCGGGTATAATTTTAATCCCGCCGAGTTCAATAAAGCTAAAATCTATGAAGGATTGGATGAGAATAATCCTGAAAATGCAAAAGCATTACCGGAAGCGGTATCCTTGTTAAAATATGCACCGGCAAGAGGCGACCAGGGACAACAGGGAAGTTGTGTTGCCTGGAGCAGCGCATATGCCGCGCAAACAATCCTGACGGCTGCTGCTACCGGGGCCGATCCCAATTCCATAGTGTTTAGCCCATCTTATTTATACAACCAGATCAGGCTCGAAGGTTGCGAAGGTTCCTATGTGCAACGTGCTATGGAAACCATGCAAAAGAATGGCGGTGTGCCGTTGAGTGAATATCCTTACAATGACCAGGATTGCCAGCGCGAACCCAGTTCATCCCAGATCCAGGAAGGTCGTCAGCATACCATACATGGGTTTACCAGGTTGACCGAAGGCGATAATGTCAATAAGATCAATATCCGCGCATTGAAAGAACATCTTGCCAAAGATGCACCCGTGGTGATCGGCATGATGGTAGGAAATAGTTTTATGCAGGATATGAAAGGCCGTCAATTATGGGAGCCATCCGGTATGGATGCTTCGCAAATGGGAATGGGCGGCCATGCCATGTGTGTGATCGGGTATGATGACCGCAAATTCGGCGGCGCTTTCCAGATCATGAATAGCTGGACACCCGAATGGGGCGACAACGGCATTGCCTGGGTACGTTATGGCGATTTCAAGGAATATGTAAGGGAAGCATACGGTATCGACCCTTTACCTAAATCGGCCAATGTAGCCGCTATCCCATTGGAATGCACCATTGGTATGGTGAATAACGATACCAAACAATATATCCAGATCAGGTCAACAGGTAATAATACCTTTCAAACGGTGACACCGATCAAAGTGGGTACAAGATTCAAGATGGAAGTAAAGAATGCCACCGAATGTTACACTTATATTTTCGGACAGGAAACAGATGGCAGCAGCTTTGTACTCTTTCCGTATACGGAAAAATATTCTCCCTATTGCGGCATCACCGGGTATCGCTTATTTCCAAAAGATAAATCGCTGACAGCGGATAGCATCGGCAACAAAGATTATATTGCTATCGTGGTCAGCAAGGAAGAACTTGATTATAATAAAGTAAACCAGGCGATCAGCGCCAGCCACCAGGCTGATTATGCCGGCAAGGTTAATGAAGCACTGCAAAGTCAATTGATCCGTTCCGTCAACTATAGCAGCACCGGAGAAGGAAATATTTATTTCAAAGCCAGCGCGATGGACAACAAAGTGATCGCATCGATTGTTGCATTTGATAAACAGTAAAATTCTCGTCATGTTAAAGAAAAATAGTTTCATAGCCATTTTTGTATTGATCTCCATCGTCTCCTTTTCACAGGACCTTTCCACTTTCAAATTATACAAGCCGGAAGAGAATGCAGAAGCAGGTATTGCGAAAGCAGTGAAAGAGGCAAAGCAATCCGGTAAGCATGTTTTTATACAGGTAGGCGGTAACTGGTGTATCTGGTGCATGCGGTTCAATAATATGGTTACCACAGATGCCAGTATCGATTCCCTGATCAAGGCTAATTACATCGTGTATCACCTCAACTATAGCAAGGAAAACAAGAATGAAAAATTACTGGCTAAATATGGATACCCGCAACGTTTCGGGTTTCCTGTTTTTTTAGTACTGGATGGTAATGGCAAACTGATCCATACACAAAATTCCGGTTACCTCGAACAGGATAAAGGATACAGTAAAGAAAAAGTGACGGGTTTCTTTTCCGATTGGACAACATTGGCCCTGGATCCAAAGCAATACAAAGAGAATTAATGAGTGCTGCTGTCAATGCGTTTATTGCTTTGATGAAGCATCCCCTGAAATTCAGGTGGTTCCTGTTCACGCGTTTGCCCAGTGCTTATTTTGCGGGGGTAAGAGTGATAGATATGGATGAAAACAAAGCAACCATATCGGTTCCTTACAAATGGTTCTCCCAAAATCCTTTCCGCAGCACTTACTTCGCCTGCCTGGCAATGGCGGCAGAAATGAGCACAGGTTCATTGGCGATGGCGTATCTCTATAAACGCAAACCGGCTGTTTCCATGCTGGTAACAGGACTGGAAGCGAACTATTTTAAGAAAGCTGTTGGTAAAACGATTTTTATTTGCGAAGACGGGCCTGTATTTGCCAGCGCTGTTGAAGAAGCGATCAGCACAGGCGAACCCAGAATGGTTAAGGCAAAGTCAACAGGCAGGAATGAGGCGGGTGAAATAGTGGCGGAGTTTTATATTACATGGTCTTTTAAAAGAAGGAAATTGTCGAATTCATAGTTAGTAATTATGAATTAATAATGATGAATTATGAATGGCTCGTAATAATCAGAAAGTACCTGCTATCGCAAACCCATTCATAATTCATAATTATTAACATTCTTTATCATTAATAAAATACTTGCACATGAAGATTGCTTTCCACGGAGCCGCACAAACAGTTACAGGTTCCAAACATCTCATTACATTAAAAAGCGGCACAAAGATCTTATTGGACTGTGGTATGTTCCAGGGAATGGGAAGAGATACCGATTCATTAAACCGTGAATTTGGGTTTGATGCCCGGGAAGTAGATGTGATGATCCTTTCCCATGCGCATATCGATCACTCCGGTCTTATTCCCAAACTGGTATCGGAAGGTTTTCGCGGAAAGATCTTTTGTACACCTGCTACCCGAACACTCACCAATATTTTATTGGAAGATTCGGCAGAGATCCAGGAAGACGATGCGAAGTATGCCAATAAAACAAGAGCTGCACAGGGCCTGCCTTATATTCAACCTCTTTACACAGCCGAAGATGCCAAAAAAAGTATGGATCATTTTCTCGAAAGGGAATATGGCAACTGGTTCGATGTCATCGAAGGTGTACAGGCTTGTTTCACCGATGCAGGTCATATCATCGGGAGTGCCTGTGTGCATTTAAAAATAAAGGAGAACGGTAAAGAAACGAGGATCAGTTTTAGTGGTGATGTTGGCCGTTACCGTGATGTCATCCTTCGTTCACCCGATGTATTTCCTCAGGCGGATTATATATTGCTGGAATCAACCTATGGCAACAGCCTGCATGATGCAGCCGACAGCACCGCCGATCTTTTATTGAAATGGATCAATCATACCTGTTTAAATAAAAAAGGAAAACTGATCCTTCCTGCTTTCAGCGTGGGTCGTACACAGGAGATCCTGTTTGCATTGAACGGACTGGAACTGAATGGCACCCTGCCGCCGGTCGATTACTATGTGGATAGCCCGCTTAGTATTGAAGCAACGGAAGTCGTAAAAAGTTATTCGCAGTATTTCAATAAAACCATTCAGAAAATACTGGTATCGGACAAAGATCCGTTCATGTTCAAAGGATTGAAATATATCAAGACCGTTGAACAATCGAAAATGCTTAACTACCGCGATGAGCCGATGGTTATCATATCCGCCAGTGGTATGGCCGATGCAGGAAGGGTTAAACATCATATCAGTAATAATATCGAGAACAGCCGCAATACGATTGTCTTTACCGGGTATTGCGAACCGAATTCATTGGGTGGAAGATTGATTGCCGGAGCGCCCGAGGTCAGCATCTTCGGTGCCAAGCACCAGGTGAATGCAGAGATCGGTTCTATCCGCAGCATGAGCGCCCATGGCGATTATGAAGATCTTTCTCAATGGCTGGCCTGCCAGGATGCAAGACAGGTGAAACAACTTTTCCTGGTACATGGAGAACTGGAAGTGCAAACAGAATTTAAAAGGAGACTGGTAAAGAAAGGATTTGTGGATGTGCAGATACCGGAGAGGCATTTTGAGATTGGACTGGCGTGAGAGGGGAGTTTTAAGTGTTAGGTTTTGGGTGGTAATTTTTTTAATATTCAATATTCAACAACCAATAATCAATATTCAAGTATGGCAGCTAATGCCTGCTATTTGAGCATTGAATATTGAAATATTTTTATTTCAGTCCCTTCCTGCAATAGCCATAAAACGAAAAAAGCTGCCCCGTGGGGCAGCCCTCAAAATCTTTTTGTTTGGACGGCTAGAGTGTAGAGTTTTTAATTTTCAATCGGTACTTAGATTTTGATGATGGATTAAGTTTTTCGTTGGATCGGATCTGGCTTTTTCAGGATGTTCGGACTTTTTGCTTTTCTAAGGATTCAGGACTTGGTTTTTCAGGTTCTGGATTTGGTTTTTCATTCCGGATATTGTTCCTCGCTTGACAATACAAAGATGCTACGGATTTCAGCCCTTCCATAACTTATTCGACTACGGAGTACTTTCTTTCGATTTTTGGAAGAATTTGTCGATAAACGTTCAAATGACGTTTAACCGGCGCAGCACATCGGCCTTATGCGCCTTGCTGATAGGGAGTTCAATTCCGTTGATAAACAGCAAGTTATCGTGGATATTATCCACTTTCCGGATGTTTACAATATAGGAGCGGTGTATTTTCATGAATATCAAAGGATTCACTTTTTCCTCCAGGTTCTTGATCGTATTATGGGTCACATACTTCTTATCCGCCACCACGAATTTTACATAATCCCCCATGCTTTCGATATATAAAATGTCCGCATTATTCAGGCGCACCAGCTTGCCATCTGTCTTGATATAGATATGATCGTCGTGGTTTTCCTTCTTCCGTGTGTCCTCGGCAAAACTGATCTTATTGATCGCTTCCTGGAAACGCTGATAGGTAAAAGGCTTTTTCAGAAAATCGGTAACATGGTATTCAAATGCGTTGTACGCGTACTCGGTTTTGGAAGTAGTTAAAATGACTTTGGGAGAATACATTAATTGGTCCAGCAGGACGAAGCCATCATCACCCGGCATTTCCACATCAAGGAAAATGAGGTCGACCGTATTTTCATTCAGAAAATTAACGGCTTCTTTGACATTCGTAAAATGGGCTCTTACTTCTATATCTCCACTTTTTTCGCAACACTTCTTAAGGTAATCAGCCGCTACGATAAGGTCTTCGACAATTACGCAGCTAATACTCATGCTTAGGCTTTATTATAATTTATCAATCTCTTATAATCTTCTTCAAGGACGGTCTGCGCCTGTTTTAATGATTCCTGTAATTCGTTGATATCTGCTGAAAGCTCTTTTATATCCTGGCTGTTCCGGCATTTATCTTCTACCTGCCGGCACTTCTGTTCCAGCGACAATATGCCCAAAAATCCGAAAGTTGGTTTGATTTTATGTACTCCTTTACGTAAACCTTCCAGGTCGCCGGCATTATATGCAGATAATACCTGGTTTACATCTCCTTCGAAATTGGCAAGTACTGTATGAAAAATTTCCTCAATATATTGATAGTCATTCCCGTATAAGTTATAAATAGTGTCCGGATCGATTAATGAATTGAAAACAAAAGAATTGGAAAAGGATGGTTCACTCATAAAATAGGACACGTAATTTTTCGTTATGTGTAAGTTAATGATTATTTTACTAGAAATCAAAGAGCCAATATTTTATGAAGAAAGGAATCTACTCCTTTTTTCGAGACATTTATTCATCCCTGGCTCATGCAGGTGTGACTGATTCGATCCCTGCCGATCAACGGCTCACCGTAATCCTGATGAACCAGGTATTGCTGGTGGCTTCATTGATCAACTTTGGTGGACTGATCGTTTATTTTTCCAACGACCTTTATATCAGCGCACTTGTCAACCTGTTTACCGGAGCCATTTTTTTCCTGGGAATTTATTTCAACCGGCGCCAGCAATTCCGCCTTGCCCGTATACTTTGTGTCATCAATGTCAATCTCTACATTGTCGTGATCAGTTTCGTGGAAGGTTTCCAGACCGGCGAATATCTGTTTTATTTCCCCGCCTTTCTTTCCCTCACCTTCCTGGTTCGCATTTATAAAAGTTCAAAAGAACTCATTATCACGTATGCGGTTTCAGCCCTGGCTGCTTTTGTCTGTATCAGGCTCGTGCCCCAGGTAACGAACATACAACTCATGGAGGCAAGAGTGGCGGCAGAAATTTTTGAAACCCGCTTATTACTGACGGTCATTCTTACTATTTATATTTCATACCTGGGATTGCGTGTCAACCGCACCAATGAGAACCTGATCCTGGAAGAAAAGAAATTCGGTGATTCCATCTTCAACACTTCTCTCGATGGAGTTATCATCGTCTGCGTACTGACCGGTAAGATCATGGATTGCAACCAGCGTATGCTGGAACTGTTTGATATCCCATCAAAAGACCAGATCTGTGGCACCGATGTGAAGGAGTGGTTTGACAGCTCCTACGCCGATAAATTCAAATTGGGTGCGGGCCAGCAAAACTGGCAGGGAGAAGTGACGATCCAGACAAGAGCCTCTAACGTGTTTTATGGGTTTGTCAGCGTGGTCTCGTTCAGTTATAAAGAGATCAATTATCAAAAGATCAGCATCCTGGATATTACCAATGCCAAGGCGGCTGAATTTGAGTTGATAAAAGCCAAGGAGAAAGCAGAATCGGCGACCAGGATGAAATCGAGGTTCCTGTCGAATATGAGCCATGAACTAAGAACACCGCTCAATGGTATTATCGGCGCGTCTAATTTATTATTCCAGGAAAATTATCTCGAGGAACAAAAACCTCATTTCGATATTTTAAAATATTCCTCCGAGCAAATGCTGGTATTGATCAACGATATCCTCGATCATACCAAAATGGAAGCGGGCAAGATGGAATTGGAACGCATTCCTGTCAATATCAAAAAACTGATGGAGAAGATCATTGCGCAGTTTTCCATCCAGGCCGAAGCAAAAGAATTACAATTTCATACATCGATCGATCCATCGCTCGATATGGAACTTATCACCGATGAGATCAGGCTGCGCCAGATCCTCGGCAATCTTTTATCCAATGCGATTAAATTCACCAACAGGGGTTCGATCACCCTTTTGGCCGAAAAAATATTTGCCACCAGCAACAAAGCAACAGTCAGGTTCTCGGTAGAAGATACCGGTATCGGTATTGCAGAAAAAAAACAACAGGAAATATTCGAAAGTTTTGCCCAGGCTGATATCAATACTACCAGGAAATATGGTGGTACGGGGCTGGGACTTACCATTACAAAAGACCTTTTGAAAATATTCGGTTCCGATCTGAAACTAACGAGCAGCGAAGGAAAAGGAAGTCATTTCAGTTTTACACTGGAGCTGCCGATCAATGAAAGCCGGAAAGTGTATATCGAAGCCAAACGTCGGGACCTGGTAGCCTTGCCGGGAATAAAAGTACTGGTAGCCGAAGACAACCCGATCAATATGTCTATCGTGCGCCGGTTCCTGCAAAAATGGAAGATCAACATTACAGAGGCTACCAATGGAGTGGAAGCGCTGGATTGTTTTAGTCATGATACATTCGATATCCTCCTGATCGATCTCGATATGCCGGAAATGGATGGATTAACGGCACTTGAACAGATCCGCCGCATCGATAAAAAAATACCGGTAGTAGCCTTTACTGCCGCAGTATATGATAATATTCACAGCGACCTGCTGCAAAAAGGGTTCAGCGACTTCCTGCACAAACCTTTCAAACCCGATGACCTGCATGCCAAAATTTCCACATGGGTCAGTGGGATGCGGGCATAAATGCTACTCATCATGTGTCTGTTTTTCCTCTTTAACTGACTGATAAATCAGCTATTAGACGGACGATTTCTCTTGGCAATCTTTTAACACGCACTTTCACAACTTCTTAATAAAAGCGGCACACTTTTTTACGTTAGTATACTGTAAAAAACAATTGAATTAACTAAAATAGAAAGGAGCGAATTATGAAGAAGAACTGGAAAATATGGAGTGGAGGCATAGCCTTTTTGTTCCTGCTGGCAAGTTGCGCGCCTTCTGCACATATTGAAAAAGACGACAACACCGATTTTCGCAGTTACAAAACATTTGCATGGATAGAAAAAGATAAACCAGCTAAGAAAGGAGCTGCTAAAAACGACCTGACAGAACAAAAGGTAAGACAGGCGGTGAGCAAGGAACTGGAAAAAACAGCGGGATGGAAAGAAGACACACGTCATCCTGATGTACTGTTAAGTTATGATGTATTGGTGGAAAGATCAGTGAAACAACAATCAGATCCTGTTTATTCCAATCCTTTTACCAGGACGTTCTATAACCCTTATTCACGCAGGTTTATCAATGTATACTATCCTTCCCGTTTTGTAGGGTACGATAACTATGATGTCCCCGGCAGAGAAGGTACGGTGACCATTACAATGACAGATGCCAATACGGATAAAACAGTATGGCAGGGATGGTCAACGGGTGATGTGGATAGCCGTCACATGTCGGCCAAGGAAATTCAATCGAGTGTAAAGGCGATATTCAGGAAATTCGATGTTGCGAAAAACTGATTTTTCACGGACGGTTTTGATAACAGGCTCTTACTTCCGGGTAGGGGCCTGTTTTTTTATGGCGGACTATAAAAAGGGATAGTAGAAACTATCCCCGGCTGTTATGTGATGCAGATAACGCTAAGTGTGAAACGTCTCCACATTTTACAAGAAACTTATTTTGGGCTCTGTGAAAAAAAAGAAGGGAAAGTAAATACAATCCCTTGATTCGTTCACATGAGAAAACTTTAGATCCACAAAAAACATAGTACGTTCAAACCGGGGCTAAATAAGTTGTGAATAGAACTGCTTGCAAAAAAAATACATGAACAGCTTTGTTTCTGACATGAACCGGTTATTCGCTCATGGTTTTAACCATGAGCCGGTGGTTTCAACCATGGGTTATAGAAAATCCCCACAGATCAATCACCAAAGGCAAATCCAAGTATTCGCGCACCCCAGGTAATTATACAATGAATCACCCACAACCTCAACCACTGGCATTCATTCATCTCGTGTATGGGTGCATTCACAATGTTGATACAGGGATTGGCGTACTTTTTTAGCAGCCGGTTGATCAGGAATATATATTGCACCCGATTTTAATCCTTGAAGTTTAGGTCTTAATCATGTGTCCACTTTCAGCCCCGGCGCTGCCGGGGCGGGGGTGGTTTCTTCTTCAGCAATAATTCTCCTTTTTAATTGATGGTTTCACGCGATACCTGCAACAGGAAGCGATAATCAGGGCGTGTCGCTGCCTCAGGAAATTTATTTACTCCGGATAAACCATGATGACAGCAGGAAACTATCATTGAATACCGGATACTACGCTATCTCACTTATCTGTCATTACAGCGTTTTCATCTGCCGGAGATGCCGGTTCATGTATAAAATATTTTTCAGGTAAAGCTATCTGCTATCTTAGAATTGTAAATTTTCTCAAGCAGTTCCGCTCCGGCCTTTCATTTTAATGACGGGGCCCAGGCGGATTTTTTAAACATGTAGTTCTTTGTTTTCCTCATAAACGTTGAGCGGCCTGCAGATATGCAGGCCCTTTTTGTTTTATAGCGATCGTAGATAGTATAGCGTTATAAAATAAAAAAGGGGTCAGAATAGATATTCAACCCCGTTTTTTTAAATCCAATATCCTATGAAAAACCAGTACAAGAATAAAACGAAAACAGCATAACCACAATACCATTTTCGTGTTATTTACCCACACCCGGATACGGTTACCAATCCGGTGATTCATTTACCCGTCTTACCGATCCTGTTACAGTAATATAACTACCGGCGTTTGGATGATATCCGGTCTTTTTATATATTTCAGTAACCAATACCCCCGCTGTATCTTCAAAAAGATCAGCCTGCACACAGGCTATTCCATCTTATTTCCTGTCAACCCTTTACCAGGCCTTCACCTGAGATAAATCCTGGTTCAATTCGGGTTAAATAGAGTTCAATCCGGGTACAATGCCTGTCATGCGCTGGTCTCCTTCGCCTTTTCTTCGCGTCGGCTGCGGCAGATTCCGGAGCAGACCCGGCCAAACCCGGATCAGGTCCAGGACAAACCAAATGTGTCATGTACACAAAGCCTTGCATGATCTTTAAAAAAGGCTATTTTACATACTAATTATGCGTCCCGATTATCCTAATAAATATTTCAAAGACGAACGTAATCTCTATGTGTGCCTGATGGAGGTACTGGCCCAGGATGCTTCACTATAATCCTTCTTACTCTTTATTTCTTCGCATTACTACGACCGATCCCTGTAACGACATGAATATGCCTGTTGCACAAACGGACGTAACCTTTTTTTAAGATCCCACATGCCGGGAAGGAAATGCTATTGCCATGATTTGATCGCATGAAAAATAAATGTCAACTTTTTGTAAAAATGAGGGAACATGAATAGTCCTGATTTCGATTATCGGGGTCTTTATAATAGAGATTTGAACTAAACAGCAAGGATTATGCGCCCGGTTTTTGATTAGCTGGCAAATACTTCTATGGCTGCATCGGTTGTCTCTTCCAATCTGAGCCGTTAAACCTATTCCTAAAAGTAATAAAGTGCTCAAATGCTTATGCAAACGTATTTCTTCATCCGGACAGACAGGCAGTTTGTCAAGATCAGGTACAACGACCTGGTCTGTGTAGAATCTTTAGGAAACTTTGTGCGGATCACAACCGACAATGGCAAGTACCTGACCCAGCTTTCGATCAGGCAACTGGAACAGGTGCTACCCAAAGATGATTTTTACCGCATTAACCGCGGCTGTATTATTGCCGTGGAAAGGATCATCTCTTTCGACAACAGTCATGTAAAGCTGAAAGACAAAGAGATTCCCTTTGGCGAAACACAACGTAAATTCTTAATGCAGCGCCTGAATATCATTACCAGTGATGTGAGGGAAAAGCTTAAAACCCTGACTGTGGATGTGGAAGGATTGAAAGAACAGCAGAATTAGGCCACTCCATGACAACTGTTTTCTGATTAGACAACTATATGGGGAAGTTCATAAAAAAACTTCCCCTTTTCTTAACCCAGTTATGAAACCCCGCAGCGAACAGTTATATAACGAGATGCAAACCGATCTCCGTCTTTGCCGTGCGAAAGAACTTTCTTTCCAGGTAGAAGCCGAATGCTGCTTCCGCATCAGTGAAAAATACTGGAATTTGCTTCGCAACGATCTGCGCAAAACCGGTTTTCCCTCCCTGGCCGATGAGATTTATTTTTTTAAAGAGATCAAACCCAAATTTCTCGCTGAATCCGAATACTACCGGCTCATCAACTACGCGGCTAATTTTTGTCCCGATGATGCATTCCCCCATGACCAGAAAAATTTCTGGATACGCCAGTTGAACCGGCTCGATAAATTCAAATTGCAACATGAACAATTCTGGGATTATTTTTCTTCGGGACAATCCTCCAAAGACAATATTTATTTTACACGCAGTGATAGTAAGGATGAAGAATATGCGCTCGATAAAACTGCCAGTGGTTTTGATGAATTGACAGCGCAACTGGTGGCGCGGCAACGCTATGCCATCTTCGCCCGTGATAAATTAAAAGCCTGTATGCAGAATCTTTAAGAATTGGTATCAATTAATTATGAGTTATGAATTGCTGTCACATTCATAATTCATAACTCATAATTAATTTTAGTGCTTTCAGGGATCAAAATGCTTTCGGCGCTTTTTGCTTTTTCAATACCATTTCCCTTGTTATTTTCCGGATCATTCTTTTAGCGAGATTATCATTTGTCTCCTGCTCCTTATCGTTTGCAAAAGGTTGTGTACGTAATGTGCAGGCCGCTTCGAGCGAAGAAAGATCGAATAAGATCGTTTCCCAGAAATATTCCGGCTCTCCTCCATTTTCAAAAGAAGTATCGATTGCCTGTATATTTTTGTATTCCCAGATACGATTGTAATAATAACTATTCGGATGAATATACGCCTGGCCCGGGCGGTGGAAGTTTTGTTTTGTCTTGCGGATCAGCGCAACTGTCAGCACCGCATCATATCCACTGTTATATAATTTCAGGTAGGTATTCTCCTGTCCTGAATTGGATAATCCTTTTGCGCCAAATTCTTTAAGTGCAGAGCCTGTTTTGTATCCGAGTTGTTCGAGTGTGCTTACAAAATTATTCTCGGTTTTTTGCCGCAAGACAAGTTCCTTATCAGGCAAAATTGCCACTACCAGTATTCTTTTATATCCAAGAGTTTCCACATGATTGCTTTTCCAGGTCGTTACAATACGATTGGAACTGCAACCGGCAAGAACCACCAGTATGCAGGGCAGAAAAAAATAAATTAATTTATGGCTGAAGATCTTCATTGAAACAGTTATGGTTCGGTGGGATATGCTGCAATTTACACGATAACCAGCGGGTTCGTTGGACGAGCCCCCTAAAGTTTCCGGATAATGATAACAAAGACAAAATACCTTTGTTTACATACTATAAAATAAATTGAATTATGGAAGAGGTGAAGCTGCACATCAAAGAAAATGGAAAAGGCTCTTTCTCCCTTGCTGGCCAGGGAAAAGAGATTGGTAAAATGGTAGTGGGTATTTCGGGCAATTACCTGACTGCTTATCATACCGAAGTCGCTCCCGAAGCAGAAGGCAAGGGAGTAGGGAAGAAATTATTGGAAGCCATGGTGGGTTATGCCCGCGAACACCAGTTGAAAGTAATCCCGCTTTGCGTGTTCGTCCAGGCGCAATTCAAGCGGCATCCCGAAAAGTATGCTGATATATGGGAGAAAGAACAAATAGAATAAGCCAGCGAACGACGCTAAATATATAAGACGTTAATTATGTGATGATTAAAAATCGAAAAATCACTTATGATCTTTACGATTTCAGTGCAGAAAGCAAAGATTTTCAAGGAAGTAATGGAGAAGAAATAAATTCATCCTGTATTTTTCTTTCGATATCTCGTATTAATGAGGATCGATTCAGCAAGAGCCTGCGAAAGCGGGCTTTTGTCTTTTCAGGAAGCGGAGAGGGCTAAAATAAAAAAGGGGTCAGAATAAAAATTCAACCCCGTTTTAAAATCCAATATCCTATGAAAAACCAATACAAGATTAATAGCTGAAGTCGGAATTTGCAATATTCTGCCTGGTTTTTTATCAACACTATAACAAATTTCTTTTTTTCTGCATGATTCTGCCTGTTTCTGCCTGAATTGAAGATGTGAACAGGATGAAGTCAGCAGAAGGAGGAATCAGGTTCGTAGTTTTACAGGCAATTAATCGGTGTTCCTTATCTGGTTTACAAATTCTGTTGGGCTCATTCCGAATTGCTTGTGAAAACTTCTTCCAAAATTGGTTTGTGAGCCAAAGCCTACCATATCCGATATCTCATAAATTTTATGTACGCCTTGTGTCAATAGCTCGGCTGCTTTTTTCAATCGCGTGATCGTGATCAGTTCATTGGGACTAAGGTTCGAGATCTCATTGATCTTTCTATAAAGTGTGGGCCGGCTCATATTGACAAACCTCGCCAGTTTCTCTACATCAAAATCTTTGTCTTCTATATTCTGGTAGATCGCATCGTTTACTTTTTCCAGGAAATTTTCATCGGCCTTGGTATGCGCCATGCTCCGGATATGTGCCAAAGGAGAATTAGCAAAGTATTCTTTGATCTTGGTGCGGTTCCTGATCAGGTTGGCAATCTGCACCTGTAAATGTTCCGGTGAAAAAGGTTTTTCGATATAAGCATCAGCGCCTAATTCAAGTCCCTGTATCTTCGATTGCAACGTGTTCTTTGCCGTAAGCAGAATAATAGGAATGTGACTATAGTTAAAGTTTGATTTGATCTCTTTACAAAGTTCAAATCCATCGATGACCGGCATCATCACATCACTCACCACGAGTTGCACTGCTTCTTTGGCGAGGATGTCCAGCGCTTCTTTTCCATTGCTGGCTTTTAAAACAGTATAAATTTCACCAAGATCATCGGAAATGAATTCAATGATCTCTTCATTATCATCTACTATTAAAACAGTTGGTTTCATCGGCAATTGTTATACTAAATAAGTATCAGGAAGTTTTTTTCAGATCAAATTCGATTTCCTGGTGCACCGGCAATGTTAAGACAAATGTATTCATCGTTGCTGCTGGCACGGCCAGTTCCAGTGTTCCCTTGTGTAGTTCTGTTAATGATTTGGACAGCGAAAGACCAATGCCACTGCCGGTTTGTTTTTCGGCTTCTTTCATCCGGAAAAAAGGTTCGAATACACGCTCTTTCATTTCACCAGGAATGAGATAACCATCATTCTGCATAATAATGCGGAATGATTTTCCTCCTGCATCCATTTCCAGTTCTACCAGTACTTCCGATTGCGCATATTTCACGGCATTATTAAAAAGATTGCTTAGTATCTTATTGAACGCATCGGTATCGACATAGGCATAGATCTCTTTTTCGGGTAACCGCAACCGGCAAACCAGGTTTTTCTGATCGGCTAATATTTTAAAACTGTTATAGGTTTCTTCCAGGACCATCGAAATATTTGTTTTAACAAAACTCAGGCTGAATCCTTTGGTCTCTGTTTTCCGGAAATCGAGTAATTGATTGGTCAGTTCTATTAAACGGTTGGTATTTTTTTCCATCAGCTTCAGGTTGCCGGAGATATCGGCCGTTTGCCCATTCTTCTTCATGATCTTTTCCATGGGCGCTTTGATCAATGTCAGCGGTGTTTTTATTTCATGCGCCACATTGGTAAAGAACTCGATCTTGGCCTGGTAGATCTCTTTTTCTTTTTCATGTTCCAGTATCTCGATCTTTCGCCTGTTCTTTTCATTGATGCGACGATGATAATTGCGGATCAGGAACCATACAATCGCCGATATCACCAGCAGGTATAACAGTTTGGCAACAGTACTCGCCCACCAGGGAGGAAGAATTTCTATGACTAATGTTGATTCAGGCCCGTTCCAGCCTTCATTATTGATCGCAGCTTTTACCTTGAAGATATAGGTGCCCGGCGTCAGTTCGGTAAAATATACTTTACGGTTTGTCTTCAGGTAGGTCCAGTCCTTATCGAGCCCTTCCATCTTATACGCATACTCGGACATCTCCGGCGCTGTATAACTCAGCGATGCAAAATCGATGCTGAACGTGGATTGGTTATGCGTGAGGCTGATCCTGTCGGTATTGGTAATCGATTTGGTAAGAGGAGATCCTTTTTTATTAATGATAAGATCTTTATTGTTTACCTGGAAACCGGTGATATAAACCAGTGGCGTAAAATTCGTTTTACTTACTTCGTCAGGATGAAAACTGACCAGTCCCTTCACACTGCCGAAATACATTTTTCCTGTGGCATCTTTATAAGCCGAACTGAAATTGAACTGATCGTTCAGCAATCCATTGGCCTTTGTATAAACGGTAGATTGACCATTGGCCGGGTTAAACGATACCAGTCCGCGCGATGTACTGATCCACAAATTCCGGTTGCCATCTTCCAGCAGGCTTAAAATATAATTGGTAGGCAACCCATTTTGGGTAGTATACCGGGTGAAATTATTTTTTTGACGGTCCAGTTTGCATAACCCGCCTTCGGTAGCAAACCATAGATTCTTGTTACTATCCTTAAATATGCTGTTGACCCTGTCGCTCGCCAAACTATGTTTATCCTGGCTCTCATACCTGAAATTGCCGCCTTTGTTCGTTTTAGGATTATAATAATGTACACCGCTGCCATAACTGCCTGCCCAGATAGTACCATCTTCTTCTTCCAGCAGGGAAGAATACCAGTTGAAAAAGGGTAATCCCTTTAAAGGAGTAAAATTATCAGTGACGCGGTTATACCGGTAAGCGCCGATAGTAGTGCCCAGTAAGATATCGCCTGAAGGATTCTGGTAAATGCAATAAATGAAATTACTTTTCAATGAGCCGGAATCATTATTCTTTGAATAATGACGGATCACTTTCCCCGAAGGGATATCCATGACATCCAGCCCGTGTTCAAAAGTGCCGATCCATAATTCATTACCTGTTGCCAGCAGGCCATGTATATTGGTGTACGAAATTCCATCTTTGGTACCGGTGGGTTGAAAAGATGTGAATAGCCCGGTAGCCGTATCGAGTTTATTCAAACCTGCATCTTCTGTGCCGATCCATAAACGGCCGTATTGATCCTGGTGTACTTCCCTGATCACATTCCCGCTTAATGAATTTTTTCCTTTTTCAGGAAAATACTTGGTAAAGAAGAGCGGCTGTTTCGGGTAATAATTAATTCCTCCAAAATAAGTACCTGCCCAGATACCCTGTTCCTTATCCTTGCAGAAAGTATATACCGCATTATCAGAGATCGAATAAGGATTATTATATTCCTTATGAAGATTGATTGCTTTGCCGGTATTCATATTGTAAATGAATATGCCTGATTCGGTGGCGATCCAGCATTCGTCCTGTGCGGTTTGTACAAAATTGCGGGCAAAGATCTCTGTCTTGTCGGTATTGTAAGTAAGTATGTCTTTATAACTGAAGGTATGCGTATCAAAGAGTTTTACACCCTGGTTGGAAGTACCTGCAAGTATATCGCCATGCCAGGTGCCATATAATTTTTCAATCCAGTTCGATGCAGTCTTCGGTGAATGTTCGAACAAATTGAAACTATCAAAGCTGTTGCTGTTGAAATTATATTTTTTCAATAATCCTGAAGACGTGGAAATCCATACGGACCCGTCGGGTAATGTACAAATGGAAGTAGCTTCAAAATTGGGTGGTATGGTGAACTGGTCCAGCTTTTTTGCTGGTTCGTAATACTTAAACAAATTGAAGTTGGATATGAACCAGAGATTGCCCCTGGTATCCATCTTTATATCTGTTATCTGTTCATTGAAAGGAGTAGGAAGCAAGCTGAAGCTTTCTGTTGTTGCATCATATTTATAAAGACCTTTTTCTGTTCCCACCCACATAATATCATCCGGAGTAGCATAAAGACTATGGATAAAGTTGCTGCCGATACTGCTTTTTTCATCGGGATCGTTCCTGAATATTTTAAAAGTATATCCGTCAAAACGATCCAATCCATCTTTGGTGCCGAACCACAGGAAACCTTTCTTATCCTGTATGCAACAGATCACTGCGTTATTGGAAAGCCCGTTCTCTACCTGGAAATGGCGGAAATAATAAGATTGTCCTGTAACAACAGAAGATACAAAAAGAAGGATGGCAATTATCGGTGCTCGGCAGATCAAACGAATACTATTATGTAGCAGTAAATATAGGGCTAACTCTGAAGTTAGAAACAGGAGCTGTAAATTTCCGGGACAGGCCGGTGCACATCCCTGTTTAGCGGTGGAATGAGATATTTTGATGAAAATTTGAGACAAAATGATGAGTGAAGTCGGAATAATTGTTTCAATTTCACTGCTATAACGACACGGTTTGCTTATGATACGAATGAATTGCCCATCTTCTGCTGTTAAGTGCTTTTCGCACATCTCATTTCTGCCCACCCGGTTAGCATCCTGTTTTTCCCGGAATAGTATTGAAAAAATGATCACTGAAAGAAGCGAAAGCAGTTTTTTTTTGCTTCGTTTTGATAATTGTTTAATTGACACTTATTGTAAAAACCAAAATAATGCTATATGAAAAAATGCAAGAAAAGATGGTTATCAACTGAACGGTCAGTCTGCCTGCTGCTGATGACAATCGTTCTGCTGGTTACCCAATCCGCGATGGCACAGGAGCCGGTATCGGGTAAGGTGAGGGATAAAGAAGGAAATCCTGTAAAAGGTGCTACCATTTCAGTGAAGAATAAATCGGTCAGTACGGCCAGCAACGATGAAGGAAATTTTAGCATTGCTGCGGCTACCGGTGATGTGTTGCAGATATCATCTGTAGGCTTTGAAACCCAGGAAGTGAAAGTGACCAGCCGGGCCAGTCTCTTTGTCGATCTGATCACTAAAGTCGCTGCATTGGAAGATATAGTAGTTGTTGGTTATGGTACGCAAAAACGAAAAGACCTGACCGGTTCTATAGTAGGTGTAAATGTATCAGAATCAAAAAAGTTTTCTACTTCCGATATCTCGCAACTGTTGCAGGGCCGCGCTTCTGGTGTAGCTGTTAATAGTGATGGACAGCCAGGCGCTGTACCGAGTGTGCGCATCAGGGGATTCAGCACCTTTGGTAATGCACAACCTTATTATGTAGTGGATGGTGTACCCGGTGCAGCCATCAGGGATTTCAGTCCGAATGATATTGAATCGATGACCGTTTTAAAAGACGCATCAGCTGCTTCTATCTATGGTGCTGCTGCTGCCAACGGTGTTATCATCATTACCACCAAACAGGGAAGGAAGAATACGCCGATGAGGGTTGATTACAATGCGTACTATGGATGGGATAAGGTCTGGCAACGGCAAAAAGTAACCGATCGCCTGCAATACCAGACATTGAACAATGAATCACGTGTCAATGCAAATCTTCCTTTATTCCCTGCCAACGATCCTTCCGATCCGCGGTATGTAAATAATATCAATACCGACTGGCAAAAAGAAGGGCTGATCACCGGCAACCGCCAGAATCATAATCTTAGTTTATCAGGCGGCGGCGCTTACAGCACGTATAATCTTTCACTCGACTTCTTCGATAATAAAGGAACCTATGTAGGAAATGGTCCTACCTATCGCCGCTACACAGCTCGCATCAATACGGCTGCTGAAAAAGGTATTTTCAAAATAGGCGAATCGTTCAGCTATACGCATTCGCAT
>CAMLGR010000066.1 GCA_946479615.1 uncultured Bacteroidota bacterium
TAGCGAATGTCAGACCATTGCTCTGCTCCGGTGTCGGATTATCACTAGACAAACTGACAACTACCATCACTCTCACCGAGAAGATGAACAGGTAGATACAGAAGTACAGGAAGTTGATTGTGGCAAAATCATGCAGTACACCTGTGAGATCATCCTTAAAGATGCCTGCCGTGAGTTTTAACAACCCGATAATAAAACCGGATACCATGGCTGCATAGGCGCCTTTAGCATTCAACCGTTTAAAGAATACACCCAAAAGGAACACAGCAGCGATCGGCGGCGCCAGGTTTGATTGTACATCCTGCAGGTATTGATACAATGTATCGGAGATACGCCCCATCAGCGGGATCCATACCATACCCAATAATACGATCACACCCGTTGCAATACGGCCTACTCTTACCAGCTCCTTATCAGTAGCATTTGGTTTTTGCTTTTGATAAATATCCATGGTATATAAAGTAGAGCAAGCATTATATACAGAAGCGAGTGAGCTCATCAACGCGGCCAATAAACCACCGGCCAGTAATCCGCGAAGACCTAATGGCATTACCTGTTTTACCATTTCCGGGAAAGCGGCATTATAATCAGGATTACCATCTGCATTAAGTGGCAGTGTCAACTGGCCCTTGGCATGTAAAGCAAAAGCGATCAAACCGGGAATAAGAAAGATAAAGAATGGAAGCAGTTTCAGGTAAGCGGCGAAGATCGTACCTCTTCTTGCTTCTCTTTCATTGCGGGCAGCCAGACAGCGTTGTACGATATGCTGATCCGTGCACCAGTACCAGATACCCACGATCGGGGAAGCGAATGCCAGACCCAGCCATGGAAAATCAGGATCGCTCAATGGGCGGAACATATTCAATTTCTCTTTTGGAATAGAAGAGATCAAACCATTCCATCCACCTACTTTATCCAACCCGATAAATAATAATACGGCGGAACCAAATAAGAGAACGATCGCCTGGATGGCCTCGGTATACATTACCGTATGCAAACCGCCAAAGATGGTATACACTCCTGTTACTACTACCAGGATGATCGCACCTTCCCAGAATCCTACTCCAAGGAACTGGTTAAATACAAGCGCTCCTGCAAAGATGGTAACAGATGCTTTGGCAATTACATAACTGAGTAATTGAATGATCGATAATAAACGGCGGGATTTCGGACTGAACCTTTTTTCAAGGAATTCCGGCATGGTATACACATTGCTCCGCATATAGAACGGAACGAATACCCAACCAAGGATCAATAATATCCATGAATGTAATTCATAGTGACCCATAGCAGTACCTGTTTTGGCAGATACACCGGCTAACCCGACGATATGTTCAGAACCTACATTGGAAGCAAGAATAGACGCACCGATCACCCACCAGCCGAGATTACGGTTGGCTAAGAAATAATCAGTAGGTGAATTCTTGGCTTTGCGGATGGACCAGATCGAAATCCCTGCAATAACAAGTAAGTAAAGAACAACGAATACCCAATCGGTAGCGCCCAGTAACTGTTCATTGACCCCTAGTAAATGAATCATACGGCAATTTTAATTAAGTGTTAAAATGACAATTTATGTTAAATATACCTATTAATTGTATTTTCCAAAAACTCTTGTTTCCCGCTTTTTACTTCAGGTTCTCCGTTCTCGATTGCATAGGTCCTGAGATCTTCCAGCGATAATTTACCGTTTTCGAAATCTTTTCCTTTACCGCTGTCGAAAGAAGCATAGCGGTCTTTCCTGATTTTTTTGTATGCCGATTTTTGCAGGATCGTATCTGCCGTAAGCAAGGCTCGTGCAAATACATCGATACCCCCGATATGTGCATGAAACAGATCTTCCGGGTCGGTAGAGTTTCTGCGGATCTTGGCATCGAAGTTAATACCACCACCTTTAAAACCACCGGCTTCCAAAATGATGAGCATGGCTTCTGTCAGTTCATTGATATCATTGGGGAACTGATCGGTATCCCATCCATTCTGGTAATCCCCGCGGTTGGCGTCGATACTGCCCAGTAAACCTGCATCGGCTGCTACCTGCAATTCATGTGTGAATGTGTGGCCGGCTAAGGTAGCATGATTGACTTCAATATTTAAGCTAAAATCATTCAGCAGATCATGCTGGCGTAAAAACCCGATCACTGTTTCGCTATCGTAATCGTATTGATGCTTGGAAGGTTCGCAGGGTTTGGGTTCAATAAAGAATTTTCCTTTGAAACCATTCCTGTGCGCATACTCTTTTGCCGCCTGGAGAAAACGGGCGAAATGCTCTTTCTCCCTTTTCATATCCGTATTGAGCAAACTCATATATCCTTCTCTTCCTCCCCAGAACACATAATTTTCTCCTCCCAATGCAATCGTCGCATCGAGTGCTGCTTTTACCTGTGCACCTCCATGAGCCAGCACATGAAAATCAGGATTGGTAGAGGCGCCATTCATATATCTTTTATGCGAAAACAGATTGGCCGTACCCCATAATAATTTAACACCACTGGCTTTTTGCTTTTCACCGAGGTAGGCGGTGACAGCCTGTAAACGGCGATCGTTCTCTTTAATATCGTTTGTGTAATCGGTTACATCTACGTCGTGAAAACAATAGTATGGCAGCCCCAACTTAGTAATAAATTCAAACGCTGCATCTGCTTTGTCCTTTGCTCTTTCCACTGCATCCGCTTTTTCATTCCAGGGAAATAAATGCGTAGGCTCACCAAAAGGATCAGCGCCGCTGCCACAGAAGCTATGCCAATAAGCACAGGCAAAACGCAGGTACTCCTTCATCGTTTTTCCTGCTACTATTTTATTTTCATCATACCAGCGGAAGGCTAACGGGTTGTCCGTTTCCCGGCCCTCGTATTTGATCTTCCCAATACCTTTAAAAAATTCCTTGTTTCCTGTAACTACTGACATAATCGGATCTTTATTTAAATGATAAAAATTAACTGAGTTGTTTCTCTAATTGCAATAACCATTTTGCATAATGCTCTTCATAGCTTTTCTTACCATCTGGTTCCACCAGTTTAACCGGTTTGAAATGCTGAAACGCTTCTTCACTGTTCTTATAAATCTTCGCGCCCAGTCCCGCACCGATCGCGGCGCCCACACTACCATCACAGGTATACATTTCCACCGGGATGTTCAATGTATTTACAAAACAGTGCGTGAAGATATTACTTAGGAACATATTTGCTTCACCTGCGCGTATCACTTTTGGCCGCATCCCGTTTTCTTTCATAATATCAAGCCCATACCGGAAAGCAAAGGCAATTCCCTCCTGGGCGGCCCTGTATAAATGATCGTTAGTATGGATGTTCAGGTCGAGATTGCAGATATGCGCTCCCACAATCCGGTTCTCCAGCATCCTTTCGGCCCCGTTTCCAAAGGGCAGCACCACAATTCCATCGCTTCCGGGTTTCACTTTGGCCGCCGCATCATTGATCTGCTGGTAAGAAAGCTCTTTACCACTGATATTTTTGATCCATCGGTTAAGAATACCCGTACCATTTATACATAATAATACTCCCAATCTTTTTTGCGAAGCTGTGTGATTGACATGCGCAAAAGTGTTGATCCTTGACCGGTCATCATAAGTCAGCTGATCGCTGATACCATAGATAACACCGGACGTGCCGGCCGTAGCTGCCACTTCTCCCGGTTTGAGCACATTCAGTGAAAGTGCATTGTTGGGCTGATCACCTGCTTTATACGTAACAGGTATGCCTTCCTGCAGCGAAAGTGCATCGGCCACCGCTTTTGATAAATGACCATGCTCTTCAAAAACTTCCCTGATCTCCGGTATATGCGCGGCATTCAACCCGTAATATTGAAATACGTCTTCAGATAGTTTATTCTCCGGGAAATCCCAGAACACACCCTCTGATAAAGCCGATACACTTGTTGTAACGGCACCGGTCAGTTTCATAGCAATGAAATCACCCGGCAACATGATCTTATCGATCTGGCTATAGATCTCCGGTTCATTTTGTTTGACCCATGCCAGTTTGGAAGCGGTAAAATTGCCGGGAGAATTGAGCAGGTGCAACAAGCATTTATCTTTTCCTATTGCATCGAATGCTTTATTGCCGAGATCGACTGCCCGGCTATCGCACCAGATAATACTATTACGTAATACTCTCTGTTGTTTGTCCATGCATACCAGTCCATGCATCTGGTAAGCAATGCCGATCGCTTTGATCAGTTTGGGATTGTATTTACGTTGTGCATGCAGTTTCAGAATCGCCAGTTGCACATGCTCCCACCACATATCCGGCGATTGTTCGGCCCAGCCTGGCTGTACAGCAATAATGCCTGTTTCTGTTTCCGGGTAATGTGCAGACGCTACCGGTTTTTGTGTAACCGCATCCACTACAGAAACTTTGATCGAAGAAGTACCAATATCTATTCCGAGAAGTAACATTAAAAAGATTTAAAATTAAACGGTACAAAATACATCCAACCCCTGTTCAAAAAATCAAAAGTCACAATTAAAAATTCAAAACATCCCTGCTGCACTGCCTTTTTTTGGTTTTTTAGTTTTGAATTTTGATTTCTACTGTTTTAATCCCAATACAAACTGTGTAAATGCCGGTTTTTTAGTATAATTTTTATCGTATAAGGTAGGAAAATCATTATTCCCCTGGGCCACGATCCAGCTATCCGCATCACTCACATTCCATACCGTGATTCCCTGCCGCTGTGCGGCGGGTACATTCCGGGTATAGGATTCAGCCACATACCGGTATTTCTGCGCCTGTGCATTCAATATCGCATCGGTAGGTGTAAAGCCAGGCGTATTCGACGGGTTGATGCGGATATCCAGTTCCGCTACATGCACTTTCAAACCGGTAGCGGCCAGTTTTACAAACATATTATCGATCGAAGTATTGGATGTATTGGTAGTAATATGCATTTGTGTACCAATCCCATGTATGGGTATACTCTGCGCTTTTAATTCGTTGACCATTTTTATCAATGAATCCAGTTTCGCAACACTCGATTCCAGGTTGTAATCATTGATAAATAATAAAGCAGCCGGATCAGCTGCATGTGCATACGTAAATGCATTGGCAATATAGGAACGGCCCAATACAGGATACCAGTAAAACAGGTCGCCGCTGCTCGTACCCGTACGAAGATTTCCATCCTCTGCAAATGCTTCATTCACCACATCCCATGCTTTTACCTTTCCTGAATAGCGGCTTACGATAGCCGTGATCCAGTTTTGCATCGCACTATTCACCAATACAGGATTGATAGTACTGCCCGGTGTATACACCGATAAATTATCAATTAAAAAATCCCCTGCATTGGGGAAATGAAATTTTATAGCTACAGCAGTTTCGGTAGGTGTAAACGGAAAAGAATATTCCGTCCACGTGGTCGTCACTGCCTGGTTTAGTTGTTCGTAATAAGATATGCCCTGTGCCACCACCCGTATACCCGGACCAGCAGCAGCAGCTTTGGCCCAGAATTTTAAGGTATATGTAGTGCCGGCAGTAACGGCGAAATTGTCCCCGGCTATTTGTATGCTATATGCATTGGGGCCGGGAGTTGTAACAACTGTATGAGCTGCTTTTGTTCCCTGCTGCGCGCCGGTTGAGGCAACAGTAACAGCACCGGATGTTGGCGCCGTAGAAGATACTTGTGTAAACCAATTGGTAAAATCATTTTCAAAACCCGGGTTGGGTACCAGGTTAGGACCGCCTGAGCCGGTTAGCGATCTCAGGTATGTACCATTATTATTGCGGTACCATACAAGTGTATGACCATAAATATCCAGACCGGCAGCCTGGGCCAGGTTGACCAGTTCATCTGTATTGGTAAAATTAAAACTGCCGTTGTTTTGCACATTCGGCTGATGTTTCATCTGGTATTCAAACGTAACCCTGTCAAACTGTGTTTTGACAATAGAAGCATAGACAGCATTGTTCTTCATCAGGTCGTAGCTGATAGCAACGCCGGTGGGAAAACCGGCGGCATCTTTTATCGTTCCGGGATCGGTAACGACAGGTGGAGGCGTAACGGAATCATCCTTTTTTTTACAGGAAAAAACCCCCATCAATAAAGCGGCAATAAGCAGTACGATCTTATTGTTCATGAAGATATTTTTTCCAGGACAATACCGGTATTTATAAATTATTTCAGGCAGTTCACAGGACAATGATCATAAAATGGATTGCCCTAAAATTTAAAGACAGGGATGAGATGTAAGTCTCATCCCTGTCTTATGATAAAATTATCTACTGATCTTCTGTTATCAATAACCCGGATTCTGCCAGCAGGCAGCACCCAGACAGGATCCTTCCGTTGTACGATCGATCTGGTCCTGTGGTATCGGTCTTAATACATGGAAAGGTTTGATGTTTCCTTTTGCTTCACTGTTCCAGGCTGTTACCCTCGAGATCAATGACTGGGTACGAACAAGATCCCACCATCTTTGCCATTCGCCATAAAATTCACGTGTACGCTCATCGAGGATGAAATCAAGTGTCACCTGTGCAGAAGTGATTTCCATTGCTGTAGCTGCAGTTGCATTTTGTGCAGGTGTATTGGCAGCGCTGAAAGCAGCTCTTCTTCTTACCACATTGATCAGGTCAGCAGCCTGTTGAAGCGTACCGCCACCTTTGAAGGCAGCTTCAGCAGCCAGCAGGTATACATCGGAGAACCGTACAATCACAACCGGTCTTGTTGACGGGTCATTTACACCGGCCCTTGCCAGGTCATCGAATTTTTTCACAGCAGGATACCAGTTGTTGGATTGCAGACGCGGAGGAACAACAATTCCTTTGAAGGGTCTTCCGTTCAGCGCTTGTGGTGCATCAGGAATATCGAAAGGAGGCATGTAAATCGCTGTATCGAGACCTACTGTTAATGTTCCGCGTGTACCGGTAATGCCTAAGGTATTAGCGATCCATACCGTCTGGAATGTTTTATCATAACGGCTATCATTTACCCTGTCGGCAAATGCCTGTCCGAGTATATAGTTTTTACCGGTGTTAGGGCCAGAAGTCTGGTCAACACTGTTCGGCCTGATACGAATATAAGGACGGCCATTGGCAATATCCCTTGTCATCATGGCCGGGTTATTGGAAGATGGGTTGTTCAGTGTATTACCACTTGCCACCGCATTTACACCCAATGTTGGATAGTTGAAGCGGTTGAACCAGGGCGTTAAGTTATTACCACCATCACCGGAAGAGCCAAGGATATAACGGCCATACTTAGGATCAGCGCTGTGATCACTTACGAAAATGGTTTCTTTACCATAATCGTTGGCAGGTTTGAATGCATCTGCATAATCAGCCCACAGGTCGTATCCATAAGTGGCTTTGTTGGTAATGATATCTGTCAGTGTTGTATACGCTTTGGTAAAATCATCAGCTTGTGCAGCTGCCGACCATCCTCTTGTGAGATATACTTTACCGAGGAAATATTGTGCTACACCTTTGGTAGCAGGTTTACCCTGGAAAGCTCCGTTGGGAGTAGCAGGTAAATCAGCTGATGCTTCTGTCAGGTCTTTAACGATTTGCGCATATATATCTGCAATAGGCGCTTTGTTGTCTGATACTGTTGCTTCAGTGATAAATGTAGTATGCAAAGGCACACTGCCAAATGTCTGCACCAGGTAAAAATACCAGTAAGCGCGCAGGAACTTAGCCTGGGCAATGTACACAGCTTTTGTATTCGCAGGCAATGAAGCAGGAAAAGTAAGACCTGCTGCATATTGCAGAACCCCATTCAGTGTATTGATATCCTGGTAAGCATTATTCCAGAAACTACCATTCATTGACTGACTGGTAAGACCATTATAATTGAAAAATTGTGTACCACTCGCACTCGCTGCTGTCAGGTGCTCATCGGTACCGGCTACTGTTTGTATACTGAAACCTTCCGTACCCCAGAGGTTACGGATATCATTGTATACACCGGATATACCACCTAAGAGACCATCCGTTGAATTCAGGAAGGAAGGAGGTATCAGTGAACGCGGGTTTTCCTCGAGCACTTTCTTACAACCATTAGAAAGTAATGCAACCGCAAACAATGTTGCATAACTTATTTTCTTATAAAGCTTCATATAAAATGGTTTAATAAATTAAAATTTCAGGTTAATACCGATGTTAAACTGGCGTGTAGACGGGTTATTTGCATTTACACTGATCTGGCGGCCCGGTGCACCGGTGCTGCTGCCAGCAGAAGGTGAAGTCACAGCGCCACCATATCCGTTTCCTTCAGGATCAGGTCCGAAACCATCACGTACAAAAGGAGAATACACGATAAATGGATTCGCAGCTGTTACATACACTCTCAGTGAGCGGATGCCGCTGTTGCCAAATACCCTCGCAGGGATCTCATATCCTATATTAATGCTTCTGCATTTGATGAATGAACCATCGCGATAACCCAGTGTAGAAGCAAACAGGAACCTGTCTGTACCGGCGTCAGGACGAGGGAATTCATTCGTAGGATTGGTAGGTGTCCAGTAATCAACCTTGATCTGGTTCACACGGCTTTGCATAAAGAAAGGGAAACCGTTGGCGCCACCATCTGCTGTCAGATAAGGAACCAGTACTTTCATACCCATTCTCGCGAACATAACAACTGATAAATCTAATCCTTTGAACGCAAACCGGTTGGTGATACCACCTTCCCATTTAGGCTGGAAGTTACCGAGGATCTGCCTGTCATTTGCATCGATCTTGTTATCCTTGTTTACATCTTCAATCCTGATTTGTCCTACACGCTGAACCGGTGTGGTCTGACCAGCCAATGCCGCTGCATCTGCTGTTTGCCAGATACCGATCTTTCTTACATCATATATCACTGTCAGTGGTTGTCCCACGAACCAGCCATTACCAACATTGCTTTTTTCACTGGGTGTTGTTAATTCCACAATCTCTTCCCTGTTGAAATAATAGTTTACATCAGTTGTCCATGTAAATCCACTTTTGCTTTGAATATTGACAGAACTTAAGTTGATCTCTAAACCATTGCCTTTTGTTTTACCCAGATTCTTGGTAATACTTCCGGCGCCATTGCTTGGCGGGAGATTTACCGACAAAAGGATGTCTTTTGTTTTCTGACTGTATACATCTACCGAACCGGTAATGCGGTTCTTGAATAATCCGAATTCAAGACCGATGTTGGTCTGTGAAGTAGACTGCCATTTCAGATCAGGATTGGCAAGACTGTTAAACAACAACGCGAATTGTTGTCCTGCTGCTGCCAAACCGAAGTTATAGTTGCTTACACCCAATGCACCAAGGGTTGTATAAGGAGAGATCCCCTGGTTGGATGTTTTACCCCATCCACCTCTGAATTTAAGATTAGAGATGAAAGGAACATTCTGCATGAAACTTTCATTCGAAGCGACCCAACCCAATGAAAAGGCAGGATAAGTGAAATATTGATTTCCTTCTGACAATACAGAAGAACCATCTCTTCTTACTGTTGCTGTCAACAGGTATTTATCATCATACGCATAGTTCAAACGACCCATGAAAGATACCAGGCCTCTTTCTGCCATGGAGTTCGATCCGGGTGTGGTATTGGCTACTACAGTATTTGCAAGGGCGAGGTTAGAAAACTGCACGAAATCGGCAGGGAAACCTGTACCATTGAAACTGCTTTGCTGGTTGTGATCTTTTTGAACGCTATATAAACCTGTAAGACCGATCCGGTGCTTTTGCTGGATCACTTTATCATAGTTCAACAGGTTTTCTACCGTATATGCCCATGCTTCCTGGTTGTTTACGTTAGCATTGGCCTGTGAAAACGAAGTCGCTGTATTGGTATAAGTAAGAGGTCCGTTATAACTGCCTCCCTGATCCTGCCTGTAATCCAGCCCCACATTCAACCTGTATTTTAATCCTTTGATGATTTCATATTCACCATAGATGCTATTGAATGTTCTGATCCTCCTGTTCTTGGCAATGATCGCATCGGCTTTTGTCTTTAATGTCAGCGGACTTACTGCTGTGGCATCAGTCGAACCAATGGCAGGAAGCAGGTTAACAGATCCGTCTGCATTATAAGGGCTGGCCAATGGCGTCATTCTGATCAAACCACCCGGAACACCACTACCACCTGGTGTGTTGGAAAAGGAAAGTGTATTGGTAGTGATCAATCCCACTTTCAGCCTGTTGCTGAATTTATGATCGATAGAGGTACGCAGTGTATATCTTTCAAAATTCTGGTTAGGAATGATACCCGTTTCTTTATAATAACCACCGGAAATAGCAAACTGTGTTGATTCACTGCCTCCCATAATGCCTAATTGGTGATTGGTAGTAAATCCTTGTTTATAGATGAGGTCCTGCCAGTCGGTAGATACACCTGCTGCCAGTGCTGCATTCTCAGCAGCTGTCAATGCATAAGAAGTGGTACCTGGTGAAGTGCTGTTACCTAATCTTGCTTCATCTTTAAAAGCAGCAAACTCAGGTCCATTGAATACTTTTAATTTACCAAGGATATCAGTGATACCATGATAAGCATCATAGCTGATCACCGCTTTACCTGTTCTTCCTTTTCTGGTAGTAACAAGAATAACACCACCTGCACCTCTTGAACCGTAGATCGCTGTAGCAGAAGCATCTTTTAAGATTTCAAGACTGGCTACATCATCGGGGTTGATATCGTTGATACTGCCGCCGAAAGGAATACCATCCAGTACAACAAGTGGCTGATCGAGACCATCACTTGCACCGGATGTAGTAGCCATGGAACGGTTACCACGTATACGGATAGAACCGCCACCACCGGGAGTAGAACTATTGCTTACAATGTCCACACCGGCTGTACGGCCTTTTAATTGATTGATAAGATTGGGAGCAGGTACTTCACGTAATGTAGTTCCGGTAACAGAAACAACTGCACCGGTGATATCTTTTTTACGTTGTGTACCATAACCCACTACTACTACTTCTCCCAGGTCGCCTGCAGCAGAAGCCAGTTTCACAGAAACACTGCTGCCGCTTCCTATTCTGATATTCTGCTCAACATAGTTGACACTGGAAACAACAAGAGTAGCTCCGGGTGCAGCTACGATAGTGAATCTTCCCTGTGCATCTGTTGTGGTACCGGTATTACTACCTTTTACTACGACAGAAACATTGGCAACGGGATCACCTTTGGAATCGGTGACAGTACCTGATATCGTTTTACCCTGGGCCAGGGCGATATTCCCCGAAAGAAGACCCAGAAGCAATACCGCGGCAAGCATAGTTGTCCGAAGCAATTTGCTCATAAAGACTAGTTTTTTTTGGTTTTGAGACTTTTTCATATTTATCGTTTTGAGAAGTAAACAGAATTTATATAGTATAAAAAACTGAATGAAGCCGGTTGGATGAATGCATTAAGCATCGCGTATTTTAAATCCATAAAGGCAATGAAAGCCTTTGCAGGGGAAAGCGTTTCGTTCCGGGTTGATTTCGCCGGAAAGAAGATTAATAACAGGTAAGGGAATAAATAAGAAGGGAATGAAAACGGATGTAACAGATCCGTTTCTACCGGCGCGCATAGAAACAGGCGCGCGCAGTCTGGCAAGAAGCATTAGCAAAGCTGGTCTCATTCTCATTATGACAGCAATTATCAATGGTTGGTGTAAACCGGGCCTTCCCGGCGTTTACAATATGCAATCGGTTGCAAAAACAGTCAAAAAAAATAGAACCTACCTCTATTCCCAGGCCCCTGGCCGATCATACTTTTTTCTCACCCACTCTTTTATCCCTGGAATGAACCTCTTTTATCTTCCCTGGTCATTCCCCTGTATGCAGCCATGAGCACGGTTTTCCGCGTTACGCTCTAATTATTTAATTCAGGAAAAAAAACGCTGTGTCCTTATTTTAATGAGCTAATTTAGAGAAATATTTTAAATTTGCAACCGATTGCAAGAAAAAATATTAATTTTCTGCTTTATCGGAAGCGCTCATTAGGTTAGTAGACAAAATAATCTTAGCAACTGCTGCCATTATGAACAAAGAAATTACCATATATGATCTGGCAAGGGAGTTAAATCTTTCTCCCGCTACCGTGAGCCGCGGCCTTAAGAACCACCAGGCTATTAATAAGAACACCAAAAAAAGGATTGTCGATAAAGCGGAAGAAATGGGTTACCGTTTCAACACGTTCGCCAGTAATCTCCGCAAACGCAAAACCAATACCATCGGTGTTATCATTCCCCGCTTAAACAGTCATTTCGTTTCTACCGCCATTGCTGCCATGGAAAAAGTCGCCAGCGATTCGGGTTATAATATTATTATCAGCCAGTCGATGGAATCGATGGCCAAAGAAGAAGTGAATGCCAAAACCATGTTCGATAACCGTGTAGACGGATTACTTGTTTCATTGGCTTATGATACCGTAAGTATCGATCACTTCCAGCGTTTTATAAAAAGAAGTATTCCCGTTATCTTCTTTGACCGGGTACATGAAAGCGATGATAGCGTATCTGTTATTATAGATAATTATAAGAATGCCTTTGATATGACAAAGCACCTGCTCGAACAGGGCGCTTCACGCATCATGCATATCACCGGTAATCTGAAACGAAATGTATACCGTGAAAGATACCGGGGGTATAAAGATGCGCTGGAGGAAGCCGGCCTTGAACCTGGCGAAGACATGCTGATCATTGGCGAATTAAATGAAGTAGCCGGTGCTGAAGCAGCCGAAAAGATACTGGCAATGAAAAAATTGCCCGATGCCATTTTTGTTTCCAATGATGTTTGTGCAGCAAGTTGCATGCGTGTACTGAAACAAAACGGCATTCGTATACCCCAGGATATTGCTATCGCCGGGTTTAATAATGATCCTATATCAAGAATGGTAGAACCTAATATTACCACGGTCAATTATCCGTCGTATCAAATGGGAGAAATTGCTGCCCGTCATCTTATCAATCACCTGAAAGGAACAGCCGATATTCATTCGACCAATAAAATTATTTTAAAATCAGAAGTACTCATCCGGGAATCCACCCTGAAAAAAAAGTGAGCACACCTGCTGCCCGGGCAACAGGATAATATTTAGTATCATGACGCCGAACAGATTTGCTATAGCCAGGATCACCTCTATTATTTTATTATTCCTTTGTTTACAAACACACGCAGAAGACGGCTATGATCTGTGGCTCAGGTACAAACCGGTTACTGAACCCGCCTTACTCACTTCCTACCGTCAACGCATCACCGAAGTAGTTATCACCGGCAATTCTCCTGTTATCAACGCAGCCCGGGAAGAATTATCCTTAGGTCTGTCAGGGTTATTAAATACGGGTATCTCCTTTACCGGTCAATTAAAAAAAACCGGTTCTTTACTGGTTGGCACACCGGCTTCTTCTCCGGCTATTGCTGCACTCGGATTACAAACCAAACTGAAACAAGCCGGAACAGAAGGCTACCTGATCCTTACCAAAACGATCAATGGAAAAAATTGCACGGTTATTACCGCCAATACTGACCAGGGAATATTATACGGCGTGTTTAATTTTCTCCGCTTGCTGCAAACCCGTCAATCTATTGCTTCTTTAAATATTTTATCTGCTCCCCTGATGCAACTGAGAATGCTGAATCATTGGGACAACCTGAATCGCAGTATCGAAAGAGGGTATGCCGGTCTTTCTTTATGGAAATGGAACTCATTACCCGACACGATCGATCCCCGCTATAAAGATTATGCAAGAGCCAATGCATCGATCGGGATCAACGGAACGGTGTTGACGAATGTAAATTCAAATATTACTTTCCTTACACGTCCTTACCTGGAGAAGGTAGCTGCACTGGCGAATGTCTTCCGGCCCTATGGCATCAAAGTATACCTTACTGCCAAATTCAGCGCCCCTGTTGAACTGGGCAAACTAAGAACAGCCGATCCATTGAATGATACCGTACAACGCTGGTGGAAAGAAAAGATAAAAGAGATCTACGAACTGGTGCCTGATTTTGGTGGCTTCCTGATCAAAGCAAATTCTGAAGGCCAGCCCGGACCGCAGAATTATGGACGAACGCATGCAGATGGCGCCAATATGTTTGCAGATGCATTGGCTCCTTATCATGGTATCGTTATCTGGCGCGCCTTTGTTTACAGCAATGAAGTACCTGATGACCGGCATAAACAAGCTTACAATGAATTTGTACCATTGGATGGTAAATTCAAAAGCAACGTAATGGTGCAGGTTAAAAACGGCGCGATCGATTTTCAGCCAAGAGAACCTTTCCATCCTTTATTCGGTGCATTACCCAAAACGCCGATCATGATGGAATTCCAGGTTACACAGGAATACCTGGGACAAGGCACCAATCTCGTCTACCTGGCTCCTCTTTTTAAAGAATGCCTGCAAAGCGATACTTATTGCAATGGCAAAGGAAGTACCGTAGCCAAAGTACTGGATGGGAGCATTCATCCTTATGCCATGACCGGCATAGCGGGTGTTGCCAATACCGGTAATGATACCAACTGGTGTCATCATCCTTTTGCACAAGCCAACTGGTATGCATTGGGAAGATTGTGCTGGAACTATAATCTTTCATCCGAACAAATCGCCGATGAATGGCTACGCATGACATTTACCAATGATGCCGTGTTTGTAGCAGCCGCTAAAAAAATGATGATGATCAGCCGCGAGACAACTGTTTCGTATATGACACCGTTAGGGCTGCATCATATCATGGGTGCAGGAAGTCATTACGGACCAGGGCCCTGGGTAAGCAGGATGCAAAGGGCCGACTGGACATCAGTATATTATCATCGTGCAGATTCATTGGGAATAGGATTTGACAGAACAGTTACCGGCAGCAATGCGATCGGGCAATACTTTCCCGGCGCAAGAAAGCAATGGGAGAATGCCGCTACGGGTGATGAGAAATATTTGCTATGGTTTCATCATGTGGCCTGGAACTATAAACTGAAGAATGGACAGACCTTATGGAACGAACTATGCAAAAAATATTATGCAGGCGTCGATTCAGTAAGGTGGATGCAGAAGACGTGGAACTCTTTGAAGGGTAAAATAGACCCGGAAAGATTTGATAAGGTGAAGAAATTATTGCAGGTGCAGCAGGATGAAGCAGTATGGTGGCGCAATGGATGTCTGTTATATTTCCAGACATTTTCCAAATTGCCTATACCAGCGAAGTATGAACAGCCAAAGAATACACTGGAATATTATATGAAATTAAGAACCGCTCCTTCGGAAGCAAACTAATCTATGTGAAACCTATGTTTCTATGTGCCTATGTGGTGAGATTACGCCACTCTGTTATTTGTGACTTGCAATAAAATAGCTCTTTACCACATAGGCACATAGAAACATAGGTTTCACATAGGGATTAATAAAGAACAGTAAAATCAAAATAGATGAAAAAGGACAACCAAGCTAAAATTGCCATTGTTACCGGTGGTGCATCAGGGATAGGATTAGCCATTGCTGAAAAATTTGCACAGAATAATATTTATACGATCATTATCGGCAGGGATAAAAATAAATTACAGGCAGTTGAAAAAACGATCGGGGAAAATGGAAAAACGATCCAGTTTGATCTTACGCAATTAAAGGAAATACCTGTACTGATAAAAAAGATCCAGCAGGAGCATGGGCGCATCGATATCCTTGTCAATAATGCCGGCATTAATCAAAAAAAGGAATTTACAGAAGTAACGGATGATGAATTCCAGCATATCATGACAACCAATATCAATGCAGTGTTTGCCATTTCAAGGGAAGTGGTAAAGGTAATGGAACAGCAAAAAAGCGGCAGCATCATCAACATCAGTTCAATGGCGGCTAAATATGGAATTCCCAAGGTTATTGCCTATACGGCCTCCAAAAGCGCTATTGAAGGAATGACGATGGCCATGGCGGTTGAACTTTCACCGAAAGGCATTCGCATCAATGCCATTGCACCTGGTTTTATTGCAACCGATATGTCTTCCAGGGCATTGGATAATGATAAGGAAAGAAAACAAAAAGTATTGGATCGCACCCCCCTGGGTTATCTTGGCAAACCCGAAGATGTAGCTGACACTGCATTGTTCCTCGCTACCGATTCTTCCAAATATATCACGGGTACGAGTATCAGGGTTGATGGAGGAAATGCTTTAGGATTTTAAATGCAAAACCGCAATAGAATACGGGTATAAAGAGATTTTCACCTGGATTGTTATTTGCAGGCCTCCTATTCTATCTTTTTTTACCACATAGGATCATAGGAACATAGGTTTCACATAGATTTACTATGTGTGTATTTCTATGTGCCTATGATCCTATGTGGTAAAAAAATCCACTTCTATCCGTGTCCTATTTGATTATCTTCCTCCTACAGCCATTCCTACAAATCTCATCGCTTTCCCCTCTCTTAGCATTTCGTTAATACCCGTTAATCCCCCGTTAACCCCTTCCCTATTTAGCAGCCGGGTAAAATAATACTACACCTTAGCGGTATCATTCTTCTCATTAAAAAATACAATCATGAAAAAGTACATTATTCCTGTAGCTGCTTTTTTACTGATCGGTACCGCAGCCGGTGCACAGACAGAAAAAAAGCAACCCGTAAAGCCTATGACAACAAAGCCTGCAACAACCAATGCCGCCAGATCAGCAAGACCTAAACCGGTTATGGTTGACAGCACAACCAGGCATTCAACAACGGCTGCCATTAAAAGAAAAACGCATACAAAACCTGCCGGCACAGCCCCTGCCAAAACAGGTTCCAAATAAGTAGTTAGGTGGTTTACAGGGTTCGGCAAAGACGGTCTCCTCCTACGGGACCGTCTTTTTTATTTCGTTAACTTCGCATTAACCGATGTTAACAGAAGCGGTTTCAATGATTGACCGTTTGTTATGATCTTACAGTATGATCAATCTTTCCATACGTTCCTCCACTATCCGGCTGGGCATTTTTATCAGCACATTGATCATTGCTATTATTCTTGTCTTCCAATTGGTATGGCTGAAAAGAGTGTATCGCTTCGAACAAAAAGAGTTTGACAGGGGTGTTATCAAATCCATCCGGGCGCTGTACGAAGATATCAACGCAAGCAATTACAGTTTCTCCCCCTTAAATAAGCTGGTGGAAAATCCTGAACCCCATCTTTACCTTGCCCGGATCACTCTGCCTGTCAATACAGATTCAGTGAGCCAGTACCTTCATTACGAACTGGAAGAGTTTGGCATCTTTACTGATTGTCATATCGGTATTTATAGTACCCAGGAAGGTAAATACACGTATACAGGATTATTGGAATCTGCAGGAACCAAAGAAAAACAAAAAGTAGTGATCCCTGATCCCGATACACAACATGATCATATTGCATTATACTTTCCCCGGCGCAGCCGGTATATCCTTGAACAAATGAATTTCTGGATCATCAGCAGCGCTGTATTACTCATCGTATTGATATTGTTTGGATGGAGCCTGTACTATTTCTACAAACAAAAATTTTTGAACGAAACCCAAAAGGATCTCATTCATAATTTCACGCATGAGTTTAAAACACCTGTTGCTGTGATCAGCCTGGCGGCTGATGTGTTAAAAAATAGATCGATTGTCGAAAAACCGGAAAAACTGGATACTTATGCCGGCATTGTCAAATACCAATCGGCTTACCTGCAAACGCAGATCGAAAAGTTATTACGGTTTGCACATACACAATCCAGGCAGCTGCATTTAAACAGAGACAGAGTAAATATTCATGATCTGGTCAAAGAAGCGGTTAATAATCTTACTCCATTGATCAATGAAAGACACAGCCAGCTTACCCTGCATCTCGATGCAGACAATCCTTTCCTGGTGGCTGACCGTGATTACCTGATCATTGTGATCACCAACCTCATCGATAATGCGATAAAATATTCCAAGACGCCTGTTATAGATATTACTACCCGGAGTTTATCTCATAAGATCATCCTGTCTGTAAAGGATAATGGTATTGGTATCGAGAGAAAACAACTGAAACGGATCTTCCAGAAATTTTACCGGATCAAAAGCGATGAGACCTATTACGCCAAAGGATTTGGACTGGGGTTAAGTTTCGTGAAAAAGATCGTGGACGCACACGGAGGGAAAATAAAAGCAGAAAGTATACCTGATAAAGGAAGTGAGTTTACTATTGAATTGCCCGTATAATAAATTTCAGCTCATGCAACAAAAAACAAAAATCCTGGTAGCCGAAGATGATCTTCAACTCGGTTTTATCATTAAGGACAACCTGGAAGAAGCAGGGTTCCAGGTGATCAATTGCCCTGATGGCGAAGTAGCCTGGGAACAATTTCAAAAAAATAACCCTGATCTCTGCATACTCGATGTGAATATGCCTTACCGTGACGGCTTTACACTGGCCCGGAAGATCAGGCAGAAAAGCGATATCGTTCCGCTGCTGTTCCTGACGGCCAAATCGCTGGAAGAAGACAAATTAAAAGGATTTGAAGCCGGTGGTGATGATTTTATTGTGAAGCCTTTCAGCATGAAAGAACTACTATCAAGAATAAATGTGTTCCTCAGAAGGAATAAAATGCTGGTGGCCGACGCCGGTCATTCATTTAAAATCGGCAGGTTCACATTCCTTGCAGAAGAATTGAGGTTGACGGCAGGTGATGAAACTGTATCGCTGACCCAACGTGAAAGCGAATTGCTGGAATTTCTATGTCAGCATCCGAATAAAGTATTGAAGAGGGAAGAGATCTTATCGAATGTATGGGGCAAGAATGATTTTTTTCTCGGAAGAAGCATGGATGTATTTATTACAAGATTAAGAAAGTTACTGGCTTCCGAGCCATCTGTTTCCATTGAAACGATCCACAGTGTCGGCTATCGGTTTACTATGGCTGAAAATTAAATCTCTATGTGAAACCTATGTTCCTATGTGCCTATGTGGTAAAAAGCTGGCTGGCGTAATCTCACCACATAGGAACATAGGTTTCACATAGGGTTTTAGAAATTCAGCAATTCTTTGATGGCAGCAGCTACTTTATCTCCATCCGGCAGCATGGCTTTTTCCAAAATTATATTCATAGGAACCGCGGGAAGATCTAATGCACCTACTACTTTTACCGGCGCATCGAGGTTCTTAAAACATTGTGATGAGATCCTACCGGCAAGCGCTTCGGCAAAAGAATTGTTTTGCTGCTCTTCTGTCAGCACCAAACATCTTCCATGCACTTTTACCCTTTCCATGACCAGTTCTTCATCTAATGGATATAATGTACGCAGATCGACGATCTCTACCTGCTGATTGAATTTTGCAGCAGCAGCCTTCGCCCAGTATATCCCCATACCATAAGTGATCACCACACAGGATTCTCCATTATCTTTTGCCGTATCTCCTGCCTGTAATAAAATATTCGCTTTGCCCAATGGCAATATATAATCGTTGGAAGGTTCAGGCGTTTTCGCATCTTCTGTTCCAGGTACTTTGCTCCAGTAAAGACCTTTGTGTTCCAGCATCACTACAGGATTGGGATCATAATACGCTGCCTTCAGCAATCCCTTCATATCAGCCGCATTGGAAGGATATACGATTTTGATACCCTTAACAGAAAGTAAGGTTGTTTCCACGCAACCGCTATGATAAGGTCCTCCTCCTCCATAAGCGCCAACCGGTACACGCAATACCATCGACACCGGGAATTTTCCATTGCTGAGGTAACATGATTTGGATATTTCTGTCACCAGTTGGTTAAAGGCAGGATAGATATAATCACCAAATTGTACTTCTACAATCGGTTTTATTCCCAATGCGCTCATACCCACTGTCGACCCAACGATATAAGCTTCCTGTATAGCAGTATTGAATACCCTTTGTTCACCAAACTGTTCGCCCAATGTAGCTGTCTCCCGGAACACACCACCCAATCTTTTACCTACATCCTGTCCGTACAGGACAGCTTCGGGGTGTTCTTTCATCAATTCACGGATGGCAAACAACGCTGCGTCTACCATGATCACTTTGGCAGCACCTGCAGGCGCTCTTTCTCCCTGTTCAGTGGTAACCGGTGTAGGTGCAAATACATGCTCCTCTATGGTAGCCGGATCAGGTTCCGGCGATGCGACTGCTTTTGCAAAATGATCAGCAATCAATGTGCTTGCTTCCTCTTCTATTTGTACAAGTATATTCTCCTCTACTCCTTTTGCTATTAATTTTCTCCGCAGTTTAGGTTGCGGATCATGTTCCAGGTGTTTTTGCCAATCTTCATCTGTTCTGTAAAATTCTTTTCTTACACCACTGGTATGATGCCCGAGCAGGGGCACCTGTGCATGCACGAGATAAGGTCTTCTTTCCTTACGGACAAATTCGCAGACATATTTCATGACATCGAATGAGGCTTCGAAATCACTGCCATCCACCTGTATCACATTCAGTCCTTTGAAACCGGCAGCAAATTCAAAACAATTCATTGCCCGCGCTTCTTTATCCGTTACACTAATACCCCAGTTATTATCCTGTACCAGGTAAATGACCGGTAATTGTTTTAATACGGCAAACTGCAATGCCTCGCTCACTTCTCCTTCCGTCATGCTGGCATCCCCAAGTGAGCATATCACGACCGGGAACTGTCCTCCTGTTCCTTTACGTAAACGTGAGCCATCTGTTTTTTCCCAGTATTGAACTCCCTGTGCCAATCCTGTTGTCGGAATGGCTTGCATACCGGTAGCGCTGCTTTGATGAATGATACCGGGCTTATCTTCTTCTTTTGAATTGGGATGTGCATAGTATTCGCGACCGCCGGTGAAAATATCATTGCCTTTAGCCAGGAGTTGCAGCATCAATTCATACGGAGAAAATCCAAGACCCAGCAACAAACTCTCATCGCGGTAATAAGGGCTTACATAATCCTGTGGTTGCAACTGGAAAGCGGTAGCGAGTTGAATCGCTTCATGGCCTCTTGATGTGGAATGCACGTATTTACAAATACTGCGGTTGGCCTCATAGGTTTCTGCCATGCATTTAGCCTGGCACATCAGGCGGTAAGCTTTGAATAGCGTGGATATATCTGTCATTCCAACAAACAAATGTAAGTAAGGCGCAAATTTAAGGGAAGAGGATGTAAGTACGAACTAAGATATACGAAGTACGAAAATCACGTGCCGGGGCAATAATACAGAGAGTAGACGGACTTAAACACCTATGTGAAACCTATGTTTCTATGTGCCTATATGGTAAAGATTATGCAATGCTATTATAGTACCATGTCCGACTGGCGTAGATTCACCACATAGGCACATAGAAACATAGGTTCACATAGCTAACCCATCCCAAAAAATGCAGTTTATTTTACTTCGAGCTTGAACATACTATTGTCCTCCAGTATGCCTTCGAGTTCATCCCCTACTACTACTTCTCCTACTCCTTCGGGTGTGCCGGTAAAGATCACATCGCCGATGTTTACAGAGAAATAGTTAGAGATGTAAGAAACGATCCGGTCAAAATTATGGACCATTTTGGCAGAGCTGCCTTGTTGCACCAGTTCTTTATTCTTGTATAATCCGAAATTGATATCTTTTTTATTCTTGAGGTCGGTAAAATTCACCCATTTGCCGATGACGGCAGAATTATCCCAGGCTTTAGCCTTTTCCCAGGGCAGGCCTTTTTCTTTTAATTCATTTTGAATATCGCGGGCGGTAAAATCGATACCGGCTGTAACAGCATCATAATATTTACCGGCAAACTTTTCCTGTATATATTTTCCGTTCTTGCTGATACGGATCACCAGTTCACATTCGTAATGAAGTTCGTTGGTAAATTCGGGGTAATAAAAAGGCGTATGGGGTTGTAGTAAAGCGCTTTTAGGCTTCATGAAAATTACCGGTTCATCAGGAACATCATTCCCTAGTTCCTTTGCATGTGCTGCATAGTTCCGGCCTACACAAAAAATCTTCATAAATGAGGATAAATATTATTTTACCAAATACATCGGATACTTTTCAGTGGGTGTTCATCCCATATATTCTGGCTTTCAATAAGCGAATTGGATATTACTTATAATTAATAAGTTGGAGTGCTAAAATAAGTAATCACTTCCACTTATCATAAAGAAAACAGTTTATTATTTACCTCGTTCATAGCGGCGTGGATCCCCCGGCTGGCAAAGTTTTCGATCACTTCTACGGAGCCTTCAACCTTCAATTTGACAAGGGGTTCTTCTTCCTTTTTCCATTTTCCGAGCACAAAATCAGACTGCATTCCTTTCGGGAAATCATTTCCGATGCCGAAACGTAAACGGGGATATTCCTGTGTGGCCAGGCTTTCCTGGATGCTTTTCAGGCCATTATGGCCACCATCGCTACCAGAGGGTCTTAACCGGAGTCGGTCTAAAGATAAAGCAACTTCATCTACTATGACAAGGATATTTTCAGGGGTAAATTTTTCCTTATCCATCCAATATTTAACCGCTTTGCCACTCAGGTTCATAAAAGTAGTAGGGCAGATACAAACAAAGATCTTTCCTTTCCATTTGACTTCGGCGACAAACGCAAGACGGTCGGAACGGAAGCTACCGCCATGTTTTTGTACAAAGGCATTCACCACATCAAAACCGATATTATGTCTTGTGTGGGCATACTCATTGCCGATGTTGCCGAGGCCAACGATCAGAAATTTCATGATATATCAGTTAACTTTTTCAACCTGGCAACTCCACAGTCTGTTCCGATTACTGGCTGCACACTGCGTGATTGCCAGGCTAAAAGAAAAACCCGTATCATTCTAAGCCATGCTAAAAGGATACGGGTTGATTATTTCTCCAGGGAAATTACTTTTTCGCTTTATCAGCGGCAGGTGCAACAGCGACAGCAGGCGCAGCGGCGGCGGCAGGTGCAACTGTAGCTTCTTCCTGTTTCAATTGCCGTGTGAGTACTACCGATGCAATAGGAATACGAGGTGAATTCAGTATCTCGTAATTAGGTTCTTTTACATCTTCTACGCGGATGTTACCATTCAATTCCAGGTCATCAACCGGTATTTCAATCTGCTCTTTCAGGTATTTGGGAAGCGTTTTCACTTTCAATGATTTCATTTTAGTGACCAGCTTACCTCCATCTTTTACACCTTTGGAAGAACCTGTGAATTTCAGCGGAATGTCGGCAACAACTTTTTTGTTTTCTACCAGTTCCAGCAGGTCTACGTGAATGAGCTTGTCATTCACTTTGTCAAACTGCAGATCTTTCAGGATGGCTGTGTACGTTTTGCCATCCAATTTTACTTCTGCGTACTGAAAGCTTGGTGTGTATACTAAAGGTTTGAATGCCGCAGCAGGAGCGTAAAAATTTACTTCCTGTGCACCCCCGTAAATTACACCAGGCACAAAATCCTGAGAGCGGAGCTGGCGGGTGGCTGACTTGCCGAATCCGGTCCTCAGTTGTCCTTCGATTGTAATTGTCTTCATTGTATGTTGTTTAAAAAATTACGTTGTTCAGAGCTCTATTCACCATTGACCATTCACAAACTTGGTCTCCGTTGAGAATGTACAAACAAACTCGTGATACTCTTATTCTCAAAGGCGTTACGTATAGCTACTGCAAACAGTTCGGAAACAGAGATCACTTTGATCTTTGAATTTTCGTTTTGCTTTTTGATCGGTATTGTATCACAAACCACCAGTTCTTCCAGCACACTGTTCTCGATATTCTCGTATGCTTTTCCACTCAGTACCGGGTGTGTGATCAATGCCCTTACACTACGGGCGCCTTTTTCTTTTAAAAGAGCTGCACTTTTTGCCAATGTTCCCCCGGTATCGCAGATATCATCGATGATAACGATATCCTTCCCGGTTACATCACCGATCACCACCATACTTGCAATCTCATTGGCTCTTTTGCGGTGCTTATCGCAGATCACCATTTCGGTACCAAAATAATTGGCGATCTCCCTGATCCTGTTGGTAGCTCCCACGTCAGGGGCCGCAAAGGTAAGGTTTTCAAGCTTC
>CAMLGR010000067.1 GCA_946479615.1 uncultured Bacteroidota bacterium
ATCCTGCTCCACCCCTTCCGCGCAGACCCGATTTCTTAACCAGTTCAACCAGTTTCGTCTCTTCAAGCACCTGTCGTTGCGGCACCTGGTTAATAGTCGTCCATTTAATAAGCCGGATACAACCTTCTGCTATTTCAATGCCTGTAATATCTCCATCCGAAAAACAACAGCAGCCGCTATTGAAATAAGTCGATTTCATCGTCAGAAAGTCTACCGCTATAGCCGTAAAATCTTTTTCTATTTTACGGATCTCCGTTTCCAACGCCGAAATGGCTGCATTGTCATGCACCGATTGCGCCTGCTGCAATTGCTTTTCCAGTCTTTCCAGATGTGTCAAAGATTCAAAAACCGGTTGATGCGTATGACCCGTTACCAGCAATGTATTGATCTGCGACGATGACCAGTCATACATGATCTCGTTATGCAGGGTTTTCTTTTCATTATTGTTGGAAGGAGTATTCGGATTGATCCGCAGGTATGCCTGCAAAGGGCCCCATATACGCGCCACAAAAAATTTACTGAACCAGTTGCCATCACTTTGCAGATCGCCCTGATGACCATGTGTGCAGAAAATATGCAAAGGAAAATCATCAACCATAGCAGAAAGCACGATGCCTTCATAGACTTTCAGATCCTGTTCATATATCTTCCTGATCTGCCACCAGGCAAAAGGATCGTTGCCCCAGTATAGATCATGATTACCGATGATCTTGGTAAACGCATTTCTTTTTACAAATTTCTTCTCTGCATCGAACGTGGCCTGGTTATGTTCCTTTACTTTCCCCAGGCTGTTTTCCCATAGCTCTTCATTATCTCCCAGGCAAACCAGGTAAAAATCATTGGTATTATAAAAATCGAGTGCAGCGAGGTAATTGGGTTCGGCCAATGTAAAATCATCGGCTCCGTCGCGGGCGCCCTTATGCTGATCGGAAAAGATAATGAACCTGCCCGTGCCTGCTTCGAACTGAATAAGATTACCTTTTTTACCGGGCTGTTCCTGTATATTTTTATACAATTCATCGAGTGCTTTGGATACCCTTTCGCCGTTGGGCCGGGAGGAGAATTTCCGGGTGGCCCAAAGTACGGGTTTCAATAGTATGTATCGGAGCAGGCGTCGCATCAACTGGTATAAAAATACGAAATACGAGCTAAGTAATACAAGGTCAGTCATGCTGCTGAATACACGGTTTTATCAGGTAGTTACCGCTTCTCCTTTCGTGGTTATTAATCTACATTTGTCATTCAACCACGCCTCATCCCTTATGAGAAAAAGAAACCCGCTCTTATTCGTACTGCTGTGTATTGTCTCCGTTGCTTCTGCGCAATCAACCGATGATCTTTTTACAGCTCAAAATAATCTTTCCAAAAATTTTCATACAGTAGCCCGTCAATACCAGTCATTACGGTTAAATACTGCCAAGTTATCTGCCCTTCGTTCGGCATCTCCTGCTTTGCTGACATTGAAACTTCCTTTCGAAAATCGTGAGTTGACCTTGAATCTGAAGAAAACTAAAATCACTGCTGATCATTTTTCTGTTATAGAAGCCTTACCCGGTGGCGGACGACGCACCGTCAATTATTCAGGCGCTGTATTTTACCAGGGAAAGATTGAAGGCGCTGCCTCTTCTTTTGCTACCATCAGCCTGGTAGGTGACCAGGTAATAGGAATTATCTCCGATAGCAAAAGCAATATCGTATTGGGCACTATTGAGAATAATGGTAAAGCCACCAATGAATATACATTATACCGTGAGACTGATCTCGCTATCACCAACCCGCTTAATTGCTCCACTTCAGATGATATAACAGCAGGAACTAATAATGTACAATCTACCGGCAGAACAGGCGCTATAGGTGCACCGATCGATATGTATTTCGAATGTGATTATCGTTTTTACCAGGATAAGGGAAGCAATACGATCAGTGTGATCAATTATGTACTTGGCTTTTTTAATAATACGGCATTGCTGTATGCCAATGAGAATATACAAATACAGGTATCACAAATACTGGTATGGACCACGCAGGACCCTGAAGCTGCTGCCGGTCTGAATACCAGTTCGGCGGTACTCAATGCTTTTTCCAGCCGTATGTCGGGCACTGATTATATCGGAGATTATGCGCATTTCCTTTCTACCCGTTCCTTAGGCGGAGGGGTTGCCTGGCTTGCAGGTACCTGTCCAACAAAATATTATCGCACGGCTGTCAGTGCGATTTACAATACCTACAGCAATTTTCCGCTGTATTCATGGACAGTGGAAGTAGTAACGCACGAGATAGGTCATAACCTCGGATCGCATCATACGCATTGGTGCGGATGGCCCGGCGGACCTATCGACGGATGTGGCCCTACCGCCAATATCGGCTATGCAGAAGGTTCCTGCAGCACCGGACCACTCCCTACAGCACAGCAGGGAACGATTATGAGTTATTGTCATCTTCTATCAGTAGGGATCAACCTGGCCAATGGATTTGGCCCCCTGCCGGGACAGGCGATCCGCGATTTTGTTTCGGCCTCTTCCTGCCTCAGTGTTTGCCAGATGACCATTTCCCTTTCGAAAATCGATGCTTCCTGCGGGCAGAATAATGGATCGGCTACAGTTACTGCTACCAATTACACCGGCGGACTGACTTACCTGTGGAGCAACGGACAAACAGGAGCCAGTCTTATCAATGCAGCGCCGGGGACTTATCATGTCACGGTAAAAGATGCGGGCAATTGCCAGGTCATGGAGGATGTGGTGATCGGTAATTCAGGAACCACCTTAACTTTTGGACTTACGCCGGAAGGTACAGCGGGCTTTTGTACAGGAGGCTCGCTTCTGTTAACTGCTACCAACAATCCATCCTATACGTATGAATGGAGGTTTAATGGAACATTGATCCCTGCGGCTACCGGTAATACCTATTCAGCCAATGCAGCAGGCAGCTACGCGGTTAAAGCCATCTCCGGTGCCTGTTCGGGTACACAGACAGTAATCGTATCGGAAGTAACGGCTCCCACAGCTTCTATCACCGCCGGGGGCGCTACTACCTTTTGTGCCGGAACCAGTGTGGTATTAAATGGTGATGCAGGCTCTTCCTATAGCTACCAGTGGTATAATAATGGCAATCCTGTCAGCGGCGCTACGGCTGGTACCTATGCCGCTACAGCTACCGGAAACTATACCCTTAAAGTATCTGCCGGAACAGCCTGTTCCGCTACTTCATCTGCGATTGCAGTAACAGTGAATCCAACCCCGCCGGCTGTAATTACCGCCGGCAGCGCTACCAGCTTTTGCAGCGGGGGCAGTGTATCGCTTTCGGCAAGTACAGGCACGGGGTATACTTATCAATGGTATAAGAATACAGGCATAATTACAGGAGCGATCCAGGCAACGTATGCTGCCAATACAAGTGGTAATTACACCGTGGTGGTGACTTTGGGAACCTGCCCGCGCACTTCGGCCGGCACAACGGTTACCGTATTGCCCAGCCCGGTTGTGACAGTAACACCTATTCTTTCAACGATTCAAAAATTCCAGACAAAAACGATCACGGCCAGCGGAGCGTCTTCTTATAACTGGCCGTCACAACCGGCACTTGTCAGTTATACAACTACCAGTGGCACTTTCAAACCATTGACAACAACTGATTATGTGATCAATGGTGCTGCAGGCAATGGTTGTACCGGTTCTGCTACTACCCGGATCGTAGTGATCGGTTGCGGTGATGTAACTGCTATTACTACCAGCAATTATAGTCCTTCGCGTGTCCTTGTCAAATGGATCAATCCATTGGATGTAACAACTGATACATTACAATACAGGAAACCAGGTGAGCTGGTATGGCACCGGGTGTTTGTAACGGGCGATCAATATGAATTGAATGGTTTGGAACCCGGAACCGTATACGAGTATAATATCATTCCTCTTTGTACCACTACCAATGTATATATTCCATCAGCTACCGGTACGTTTACAACAACTGCGCTGGCAAACGGATTGTATGTACGGTTATTCCCCAATCCTGTATCGAATACTGCAAGACTGGAGATCATTACAGCAACAGGCTATTCTTTATCGGCTTCTATTTATGATAATGCAGGGAAACTGGTACGCACGATCAGTGAAGCAGAGAATTTACCGGCGGGCCAGCTTATTAAAAACATCAATGCAGAACAATTGTCAAATGGCCTGTATCATATTGCTGTAAAAATAAATGGCAAGCTACAGGATGTGAAGATGCTTATAACCAGATAGCAGTACGCAGCCGGCAGTCAGATTCTGTAGTCAATAAAATAACTTCAGTACCATAGCATAAAGCAAATCCCAATAGCAGATGTTAACTGCCGGCTGCCCGGCTGATGACTGGCCTACTGTACAGCTATCATACTGATCTCCACGTTCACAAATTTTGGTAATGCAGATACCTGTACGGTTTCTCGTGCAGGAAACACAGGTTCGTCGGGAAGATAGCAATCGAAATATCTTTCGTATACTTCATTCACTTCGCTGAAACGGTTCATATCTGTAATGAAAATACAGGTCTTCACTACATTTTTAAAGGTCATGCCTGCCTGCTGTAAAATAGCCTGGAGGTTTTGCATGACACGATGTGTTTCTTCCTGGAAATCGCCGTTCCGTAACTGACCTGTTTGCGGATCTATACAAACCTGTCCCGAGATATAGAGGGTGCTGCCCGATAGAATTGCCTGGTTATAAGGACCGATAGGCGCCGGTGCATCCGTGGTATTGATGATCTTCTTGCTCATGTTTATTATTTAGAAAATACAACGAATATAGTTTTATGCTTTTTCTTTGCAAAAAATTGCACATGAAAATCCTCGTGATTGGTACGGCTGCGCAACAGGAAGAATTACTGGCTTTTCCCGTTTCCCCGGGCACTGAACTAACATGGATTGATGCACCTGGTAATGCAGTTGATCATGCAACGATGGATGCCTGTATCGATCTACTTTTTGAAAATGATCCGGTCCGTATTGAGTGGCTGCGGCAATTGAATACATCATTGATTATTATTAATTCGGTTGTTACTTCATTGAAAGAGATACAGGAAAATTTTATCCGTATCAATGGCTGGAACACATTTCTGAAGAGAGCTATCATTGAAGCAGCGGGTACAGACGACACAATGAAAAAAAAGGCAACTGATTTATTCCTATCATTGGGAAGGCAAACAGAATGGGTAAATGATATCATTGGTTTTATTACACCGAGGGTCATTGCATGCATTATCAACGAGGCCTATATGACATTGGAAGAGAAAGTGAGTGTGGAAGAGGAAATTGATACTGCTATGAAATTGGGAACAAATTACCCATATGGTCCTTTTGAATGGGGAGCTAAAATCGGGTTGCATAATGTTTTTCACTTACTTGATACACTTAGCAGGGGGCAAAGACGCTATCAGCCTGCTATCCTATTAAAACAAATTGCTTTGGCTTGATTATGGCAATTATTCTAAATATTGACACAGCGGTTGAAACAGCATCGGTGTGTCTGGCAGGAGATGCCCGGTCAATCCGGCATGCGATAAACACCAATCAGAAGGATCACGCAACATGGCTTCACAAGGCCATACAGGAGATAGTCGCTGGAGCAGGATATACATTAAACGATCTTGAAGCAGTAGCTATTTCTATTGGTCCCGGATCATATACCGGACTACGGGTTGGGCTCTCCGCCGCAAAAGGACTTTGTTTCGCTCTCCATATTCCATTGATAACCATTCCAACCCTTGAAATAATGGCATTTGCAACGATCCGTGAAAACCCGGCTTTTAACTTGTTTTGCCCATTGATAGATGCAAGAAGAATGGAGGTTTTTACAGCGGTATATGACAATGAATTGAAACCCGTTATGAACCCGGGAGCATTGGTTATCAACCCTGATAGTTTCCAATCATTACTTGATAATAACAGCATTTTATTTTCAGGTAATGGCAGCGAAAAACTGAAACAGGTGGTCAAACATACAAATGCGTTTTTTTGCGGTACGGTCGCCAATGCAGCCGATATGACGGAATTATCAGCAAAGAATTTTGAAAACAAGAGATTTGCCGACCTGGCCTATACCGAACCGTTATATATAAAAGAATTCTATTCTCCTGCTCATTAGGGATTTAGGGGTTTGGAGGTCAAATTCTTAACAATTTTAATTTTACAAAACACCATTACATATTTAAATTTGTAGCTTAGGTCTAACGCTAATAACTATGAACAACTATTCGCTAACACTAAACACTACCACGGAAAACGGCAATTCACTGAAAGTGGATCTGCTGAATGTAAAAAAGGCATCCCTTATTTTACGAGCCATCAACCACAAACTCCGCCAACAAATTCTTAAGTTGATTGACGAACAAGGGAAGATCACGGTAACAGAGATCTATGTCAAGTTAAGACTGGAACAATCTGTTGCTTCCCAGCATCTCGCCATTCTTCGCAAAGCGGGATTTGTCAAAACGGAACGTGATGGCAAGTTTATTTATTACACAGTAAACTCGAGCCGCCTTGAAGAACTGAACCAGTTTGTCGAAACTTTGTTAAACTGATCAGTAAACGCATTCATTTTCCTAAGGAAGCCTGCGGGCTTCCTTTTTCATTTATAAAACTTAATAGTTATTTTCGCAGTTGAATTTTCTTATATGTTTATTAAACAATTATATACCGGTTGCCTCAGCGAAGCAGCCTATTACGTAGAAAGCAAGGGAGAAGCGATTGTTATAGATCCGCTTCGCGATACCGATGTATACACCGGGCTGGCAGCTTCCCGCAATGCCAGTATCAAATATATTTTTGAAACACATTTTCATGCCGACTTTGTCAGCGGGCACCTTGATCTCGCCAAAGCTACCGGCGCACCCATTATCTATGGCCCGGAAACGGTCACCAAATTCGATGCGCATATTGCCAAAGATGGTGAAGTGTTTTCTATTGGTGATTTGTCATTGACAGTAATGCATACACCCGGACATACACTCGAATCAACCTGTTATCTATTAAAAGACGAAAACTGGAAAGATCATTGCGTATTTACCGGTGATACTTTGTTTGTCGGAGATGTCGGCAGACCTGATCTTGCCCAGAAAGGAACCGAAATTACTACCAGCGATTTAGCCGGTATGTTATATGATAGCCTGCAATCAAAAATAGTTCCACTGGCAGATGATGTGATCGTATACCCTGCGCATGGACCCGGCAGTTCCTGTGGTAAAAACCTGGGACCTGATACCTTCAGTACGATCGGTGAAGAGAAACAATTTAATTACGCACTCAAAGCTGAAAATAAAAAAGCATTTATTGATGTGGTAACTGATGGCATTCCTCCGCCACCCCAATATTTCCAGATCAATGCAAAGATCAATAAAGAAGGCTATGATAGCCTCGATGCAATACTCGATGCCAGTCTTGTACCATTGGACCTGGCAGCTTTTAAAAAATTAATCGCAGAAGAAGCTATCATTCTCGACACCCGCCGGATCGAAGAATTTATGCAAGGTTATATTCCCGGATCGGTAAGTATAGCCCTCGATGGCAGATTTGCAGAATGGGCCGGCAGTCTTCTTCCTTTTGATATACCAATGTTACTGGTAACCGAGCCGGGCAAAGAAAAAGAAAGCATCATTCGCCTGTCGCGTGTAGGATTGGATAATGTAAAAGGTTATCTCGAAGGTGGTTTTGCGACCTGGAAAAATGACAATGAAGAAATCGATATGATCATCAATGTAGAAGCAGATGAATTGATGATGGATATTCCTTTTGACCCTCATCTTGTGGTGCTCGACGTACGTAAACCAACAGAATTTGCGGAAGGTCATTTAAAAAATGCCGTCAACCTGCCATTAAGTGATATGTCTGATCCTGGCAGCATGGCCATGATAGAAGATAGCCAGAACCTGTATGTTCATTGTGCCGGCGGCTATCGCAGTGTCATTGCGGCTTCCCTGCTCAAACGCCAGGGCATTCACAATCTCAGAAACATCCAGGGAGGATGGAGTAAGATAAAGGAACAGAAAGAAGCAGATATTGTGAAAGAGAAGAGTGTGCTGAATTAAATTAAAATTAAAAAGTCAAAAGTCAAAAAGAGCTTGCTGCAGTAGTGGGTTCTTTTTGACTTTTACTTTTTTAATTTTGACTTCTTTTTATACCTGCACGATCCCGTTCTTGATCGCATACATCACCAACCCTACTCTTGTTTTCAGGTTTAGTTTTTCAAACAAGGCATCGCGGTAGCCATCGATAGTACGCGGGCTGAGAAACATTTTATCGGCAATTTCCTTATATGTCATTTCCGTACAAGCCAGTTTAAGAAATTGTATTTCCTTTTCATTCAGGTTGGAAAGCGTACGCACTTCCATATCATCTTCCATTTTATTGATCGTGTGAATCAATTTACCTGTTACCAGTTCGGAATAATAATACCCTTTTGTCATCACGGAATCGAGAGCTGCTTTTAATTCATGCGGTTCGCAATCTTTCAGGATATATCCTTTCGCTCCTGCCTTGAACATCCTGATCACCGAATTCTCATTATCATACATGGAAAGCGCCAGGATCCTTACCAGCGGGTAAGTTTGTTTCAGCCATTGGGCAGTCGTAAAGCCATCCATTTTGGGCATATTGATATCGAGTAAAACCAAATCAGGCATATTGATTTTGCTGACCTGTTTTTGAAAATCGATTCCGTTGTCGGCTTCAAAGATTACCTGGTATTCCGGGAAACTATCGACCAGGCTGGCAAGTCCCCGTCGAAGCAGGATATGATCGTCAGCCAGGGCTACTTTTATTTTCTCATTTGTTTTCATCTGCGTTGTTTTCAATTGGTAAAACAATTTTTACGGTCGTGCCTTTTTGCACAATGCTGTTCATACTGAACTCAGCGCCGATCAGCCGTGCACGGCTATGCATATTGCGGATGCCAAGGCCAAAGCTATTGTTGCTTCCTTCGTTGAGCGGGGTAGGATCAACTCCTTTGCCATTATCGGCAATCACGAGTTCCATTTCATACGGCCTGTAATAAACCGTTACTTCCAGTTCTGTAGCTTCTGCATGTTTAATGATATTGTTGAATGTTTCCTGTATGATCCGGAAAAGCACCAGCTCTTTTTGTTTATCGAATCTTGTCACAGGGCCTTCTACTTCAAGAGAGGTTCGCATTGTTCCCGTCTTCCTGATCATTTCCAGTTCATACTCGATAACGCGTTGCAGGCCCATTTCTTTTACGTAATCGGTATCAAGACTGCGGCTTAGATCCCGCAGGTCACCAATGGCTTTACTTACGAGTTGTTTTGAGTTAACGATCTTTTCCTGGAGGAATTCATCGGCAACAGGAAGCATCGTATTAAGAGTAAGTTTGGCAAGGCTCAATGATTGCCCGATATTATCATGAATTTCCTGGGAGATATTTTTGAGGGTTTGCTCCTGTATTTCCAGTTGGGTCTGAAGGATTTCCTGCTCATACCGGAACTTCATGATCTTCTTTTCATTCAAATGCTTCTGGTACCTTTTGCGGTAACTAAACATAAAGACCAGGATCACCAGTCCAAGCGACAGCAGTAAAATGGTTCCAAAAATTATCGTATAAAAAATATCACTTTGTTTCCCGGGCATAGAATGAAAAAATATACATTAAATAAAGGATCGCGTTTAATACGTTCAATAATAACCCTAACTGGTATTCAAAATATCTATTCTGGTAATGTACAATTTCGAAAAGACCCAAATAAAAAAAGGTACCCATATAGGAAAAAAATACTCCCATGGAAATCCAGAACATTTTTTTCCGGACAGGATTTATCAAAAAGCTATTCATCAATAGCTGTCTTAAATATAAAATGGAGAGAAAAATGACCCCTACACTTCCCAGTAAAAAGCTATAGCTATGAAAATGGTCCATTTTCTGTATAAACAGCATATTGGCCACGCAGAATAGTATTATGACTGTTCCTCCATATTTAATAGCTCTTTTTACAGGCACCAGGGTGATCGCCCTGTAGTAAATATAAAAATAGAATACAAATTCAAGCGTCGTGGAAATATTATAGATCCAATAGTTTCTTGCCCCTTTCGATTTTAAATACAACCCTGCTGTTTCAGCTACGAGGTTCATAAAAAGATACAGAACGGCCAGTTTCAAATAATAGGGTTCCTGCCTCTTGATAGTAATACATCCTATTAAGAAGGCAAGAACCAGTATTATATAAAAAACAGGTATCTCCATCCGCAGTAATTTATTCTATAGGTGATGGTGGTGGCGTTGGCGGCGGAGTACCTCCACCGGACATACCTCCACAACAATCACCTTGCATAGCTCCCAATGTATGGGCCTTAAATCCCGGTATCAGCACCTCGTTGTCATAGTCACGCAGATCCACATGGACCGTTTCTTCTCCGACCGTATGAGGTATTGTTGCGAATAATACAGTATTGATAAAATTTGAATAATCTTCTCCTTCACAGGAAAGCAGTCCTTCCATATGAACACCGGAATGGATCCTGACGCCATCGATAGAAGGATCGATAAAACAATTTTCGGTCAATTCGTCCGGATCGATGCCCAGCAACCGCAACATTTCATTTTTTGTATACCAGCACCAGTAATTCTTAATAGGTTCAAGATCACCGCTTATTGAAGACACTTCTATATCATCTACATAGTTTTGGATTACATCATCCATCTCCGATTTGTTTATTAACCCTTCATCGGGATTGGTTGCTCCGGTTATAATTTTAATTGGCATAAAAAATTGGTTTAGGTGAAAGAATAAGAAATCAAATTTCTTCTTTTTTGTCATTGAGAAATAACGTCTTTTAGCCTTTGTATAAGGGTGTTTTAACGGTATGCCCATAAAAAAAGCGAAGTGTCTAACTCCGCTTTATCATTCCAGCACTGGCCCATATTCCGGTTTCCATTCATGTTTCCACCGCCGGTGGCTCCATAGCCACATATCGGGGTAGTTGCGGATCACCTGTTCCATATACCGGACAAATTTCCGTGTCAGTTCCACATCATTGGAATTCGCTGCATTTTCCTCTACCAGCTGAAACACCACTTCGTACTGTCCGCGTTTCTTTTTATGAATAAACCCAAATACTACCGCTGCTTCTCCCGCAACGGCGCTTTTTGCCGTCTTATTGATAAAAGGGGTGGGGCGATTGAAGAAATTGAACCAATACCCGCTGGCCGGGTGACCCGGATTCTGATCTGTTGCCAGCCCGATCATGTATTGCATATTCCGGTACGGAAGCATATCCTCGCGCATATTGGTCGCGCTCACCAGCAAGGTGCCATACCGCGAACGAAGATTGTAGAAGAACCTGTTCATCAATTTGTTCTTCAGGGGCATATAGGCGCCTACAAACGGCATATTCAGTTGTTTGGCCGCTGCTGCATTCCCCCATTCCCAGTTAAAGTTATGTCCCAGGTGTACATGCACTTTGCGGCCCGTTGGTTTCAGGTTGTTGATGACCTCCCAGTTGCCTTCAAAATGTTTTTGAATGAATTTATTGGAAACACTGACCATTTTGAGCGTTTCAATAAATGTATCTACCAGGTTATGATAAAATTTTTTCGCGATGATTAGCCGCTCTTTATCTGTTTTTTCAGGAAAAACGATCTTCAGGTTGCTATCTACAATATCACGACGGTATTTTACTATATAAAATATGATGCCGTACACACCATCTGCTATTACATACAATACACGCAAGGGAAGCAGTGAGATCAACCAGAAAAACCCGTAAACGATATAATACATGATTCGCAAAGATAACGCCTATAACACGATGTTTTGCACCAGTTCGCTCTTGCCCGGGTAGTCGGTGTTGTAATGCAGGCCACGGCTTTCCTTGCGGAATGCAGCGCCTTTGACAATAAGATAGCCAACTGTTATCAGGTTGCGCAATTCCAGCAACTGCGGCGATATAGAAGAACCCTGGTATAATTGTTCTGTTTCTTCCCACAACAGGTCCAACCGGCGCGAAGCCCGTTGCAGACGCACATCATTTCTTACGATCCCTACATAATCGCTCATCACCAGTTGCAATTCTTTCAGGCTTTGCGTGATCAGGATCATTTCCCGTGGCTCACTCGTTCCTTTAGCATTCCAGTCCGGTACATCCTTCCTGAATTCGAGCGTATTGATCTTTTCAATCACATCCAGGTAGCAACGATGCGCAAAAACCATCGCCTCCAGCAGCGAGTTACTGGCAAGACGGTTAGCACCATGCAAACCGGTGCTTGAACATTCGCCACAGGCATACAGGTTATGCACCGAGGTCCGGCCCCATTCATCTGTTTTGATACCGCCACAACTGTAATGTGCGGCCGGCGCCACCGGTATCATCTGCTGCGTAATATCGATACCAATGGATAAACATTTCTGGTAAATATTGGGGAAGTGTTCCGTGAACTTTTCTTTGGTGAAATGACGGCAGTCCAGCCATACATGTTCTGTACCTGTCCGTTTCATTTCACTATCGATGGCCCTGGCTACAATATCCCTGGGAGCAAGATCTTTGCGTGGATCATAACGTTCCATAAATGCTTCGCCATCTTTGTTGCGGAGAATACCACCATCGCCGCGCACTGCTTCCGTGATCAGGAAAGCCTGTCCGCGCATCCCTGCTTCATACAGGGCGGTAGGGTGAAACTGGATGAATTCCATATTCTCGATCCGTCCTTTGGCCCGGTAAACCATCGCCACACCATCGCCTGTAGCAATAGAAGGATTAGTGGTAGTACGATATACCTGCCCGTTACCACCAGTCGCCAGCAATGTGCATTTGGCTACTATTTTTTCAATCCTGTTTGTTTCGAGGTTCAATGCATAAACCCCGTAACATTCAATGTCGGGTGAGGCTTTGGTAACGAGATAACCAAGATGGTGCTGCGTAAGAATATCAACGATAAAGCAATGCTTGATCACTTTTATGTTCTTTTGCTTTGCCACGGCATCGAGCAAGGCACGTTCCATTTCAAAACCTGTGATATCCTTGTGGTGAATGATGCGAAACTCGGAATGGCCACCTTCTTTTCCCAATTTATAATCACCGTCTTTTTCTTTATCGAAGCGGGCGCCCCATTCAATCAGTTCGCGTACACGATCCGGTCCATCTTTTACTACTATCTCTACGATCTTCCGGTTACAGAGACCATCACCAGCGATCAGGGTATCTTCTATATGTTTTTCAAAACTATCATTCTCCAGATCGTTCACTACGGCCACACCACCCTGTGCATACTTGGTATTCGTTTCATCGGCTGTTGCCTTGGTCATTACCAATACCTGCTTATCAGGAAAATGATTCGCCACTTTCAGGGCATATGTCAACCCGGCAATGCCTGATCCTATCACTAAAAAATCTGTTTGTTCCATTTTTTGAATTTCGCCGTTTATAAACCACAAAGTTATTCTTTTGGCAGGGAACTGATATAACGGACAGCTCCTTCCACGATCAGCCATTGGGCCAATCCATATGTGAGCATGATGATAAATCCCGCCTGTTCAAAAGAAATATAAAATTTATTGATCGCCAATACCGAATCAGAAATTATAAAACATAAAGCACCAAACATGATCAGCAGGCCAGCTTTTTTATTCCGTAAAAAATATAAATGCATCGCCAGCATAAACATAAAATTCACTACCACGGCATATACTTTTACCGGGATTTTCATATCGCCCAGGAAAGGCGAAAGAATATTTATAAGTACAGCGTAATATACCAGCACGATCAGTAATAACCACCAGCGGCCTGCTATCGCTTCCCTGATCCTGACAAGATTAAAAAAAAGTATATAACAGATATGCGCTGCTAAAAAAGCACAAAGGCCAAGTAAAAAGAAAAGTTCCTTTTTGGTTTGAAAGATGAGCAGCACATCACCGGTCAACGAAAAGAATAAAGCCAGCGCCATCCAGATCCTGAATGCAGGTATGGTTTTCCGGGTAGCAGTCAGGAAATAGGTGATCAGCGATAATACAATAAATGGTTTGGAAATATCCTGCATCGGTTGGTTCATTGCCAGGATACCGGCCAGGTTAACAGCTAACGCAATAACAAAAAAGAATAGCCAGGTATTTTTGTTCATCAGGAATTATATTTCTTACTATGGTTCAACCCACGCTTCATTTTCTTTGAGCAAACTTATCAGTTCGTCTACCGCTACTTCACTGTTCACATTTCTTTTTACTACTTCTTTTCCCTTGTATAAAGTGATCTTGCCCGGACCGCTGCCTACATAGCCAAAATCGGCATCGGCCATTTCACCGGGACCATTCACAATACATCCCATGATCGCGATCTTGATCCCTTTCAGGTGATTGGTACGCGAACGGATCTTCGCCGTGGTTTCCTGCAGATCAAATAAGGTACGTCCACAACTCGGACAACTGATATATTCCGTCTTGGAAATCCTGGTCCGTGTAGCCTGCAGTATGCTGAACTGCGTATTATTGGTAAACTGGTACTCGTCCTTTACTTCAAGATAAGTGCGTCCCTTTGCTTTCAGGTTCTCCATTTTCGCCTGGCTGTTATAACCCAGGCAAATTCCATCCCCAAAACCATCCAGCAATAACGATCCTGTTTCAGTAGCAAAATGAATCAAATGCTCATCAGGCGTTTGCCATCCGCTATCCGTGATTAATATTACAGGATTTTTAATGGCCCTGTTTTCCAGTTCGATAAACATCCGGCGAACCGATTGCATCGCATTATGATTGGTACTGCTCAGGCAAATGACTACCGAAGGATCATTAGCCAGCTTATCAAGGCTGGTATAATCATATACTGTTGCGGGACTGCTATAACAATCGAACATTACGAAATTGAGATAAGGGCTCTTCGTGGTAGCTGTTATATAGCCGCTGTCTTCGAAAATGGGAAATACAGTCTCTCCCTTACCCTCTCCAACGGAGGCAGAGTTGGCAACAGTCTGCCAGGTATCAGGATAAGAAATTACTTTCAGCGTACCCGGTAAGGCAAAATCAATTATTTTATTCCCGGTAAAAATATAGTCGGCTGCTGCATCGCCGATTGTCCATTTATCGGTAACTGCATTATAAGTATACCCGATACTTTGCAAATGAGCAGGCGTAATCGCCTCCAGTTTACTTATATCTGCTATTACCACCGGCACATGATGTGCCCCGATATTATCAACGGCAAATGTTTCCCTGCGTTTATATTCAAATGGAGAATAAAAAATCTTCTGTACCTCAGGCACTGCGCCGTTTGTCATCGCCGGTTGCTGGTCACCTGCTGACTGGTATCGTTTCACCAGGTCTTTACAAACGGGTATCTCAAATTCGGGGTCCTCTGTCAATGATACACGGATCGTATCGCCAATGCCATCTTCAAGTAAACTACCGATACCAATAGCCGATTTGATCCTTCCATCTTCCCCATCACCGGCTTCCGTAACGCCTAAATGCAAAGGATAGCATTCACCAAATTCATCAGACATGACTTTGATGAGCAACCGGTACGCTTCTACCATCACCAGCGGGTTGCTGCTTTTCATACTCAGTATGATATTATGGTAGGATTCATTCCGCGCGATCCGTAAAAATTCCATCGCACTTTCTACCATACCCATTGGCGTATCGCCATAACGGCTCATGATACGATCGCTCAATGAACCATGATTGGTGCCGATACGCATGGCAGTTCCGTATTCTTTGCAAATCTTAACCAGCGGACTGAACCGCTCACCGATACGTTCTATTTCTTCTGCATAATCGGCATCACTGTATTCGATCAGTTCGAATTTTTTCTTATCGACATAATTACCCGGGTTCACTCTTACTTTCTCAACAATGCGCGCAGCGATCTCTGCTGCATTGGGTGTAAAATGAATATCGGCAACCAGCGGCGTGGTATAGCCTCTGTTGCGCAATTCATTTTTTATGTTCAACAGATTCTCTGCTTCTTTTTTGGACGGTGCAGTGATACGTACGAGTTCGGCCCCGGCTTCAATACAACGGATCGATTGCTCCACCGTAGCGATCGTATCCATCGTATCGGTGGTGGTCATCGTTTGCACACGTACCGGGTGAAAATTGCCAAGCAACAGATCTCCGATCTTTACCTCTTTGGTAACCAGTCGCTTGTATTGAGTAAGTGATTCGCTGTAGAATTGCATATAAAGTGCCGATCCGCTAAAAGGCCAATCAGCGTTTGCATGGCAAAAGTAACAAATAGCGGGCAAGAAGACTACCGGGTAAACAACAAGGAATCATGAACAAGGCCAATAACGCCGTGAAATCCCAATCAATTAAACTAATCACATCTGAAACCTAACACTTAACACCAAATCCGGCAAGAAATACAGCGTCCCCGCTATTTTACCAGTCCTTAGGCTGGGCCACGCCTGTTTTGGCTTTTTGCATCCGTTGCTGCAGTTCCTTTTCCTTTTGATCAAGAAGGTCCATGCGTTGCTCGGCCTCTTTCTCATTCATTTTCTGTTGTTGCGGCTTTTGTTTTTGTTGTTGCTTTTTATTTTCTTTTTTGGGAGGAGGAGGCGTTCTTTTCTTTAATTCCAATAATGCTTTTTGCAGGTTTTCCCGCGCCTCTTTGTCTTCGGGGTTTTGACGAAGACTGTTCTTATACGCTTCGATACTTCCTTCCAGTTTTTGCAGACCGGAAAGCATTACACCCTGGTTATAGTAAGATTTACTCTTTAAAACAGGATCATTGGTATTCATGATCACTTCATCGAGCAGGGAAGATGCTTCTGCTTTTTTATCCTGCCTGATCTGTGCACTGGCACGGTTAAAAGCAGCGGTGGTATTTCCTTTTTCCGCATCCGATGCTTCTTTGTAGGCGGCTTCCGCTTTATCAAACTGGTTTTGTTTGTACAGATCATTCCCTTTCTGGATGATTTTATTTACTTCCTGTGCAGCCGACTGACAGCAAATAAGCAGAAGAAGAGATGATGTGATGCCGGTTATTTTCATACGGCCAGCTTTTTTGTTTCCGGGATAAAATATTCAGCCACTATCAATAAAAGCATGGCGGCTGCAAACCACCAGTAATAGGTTTGAAAGTTCATCAACGATACATCGCCATATGCTTTTTTCTCTATACCTGAAAATTGTTGCAGCAATGAACGTATCGCTTCATCGCTATCCTGCAAACGGATATACACGCCGTTGGTATTGGCAGCGATCTCCTTTAATTCTTCTTCGTTGAGTTTTGATATGACATCGTTACCCGTTTCATCTTTTTTATTCTGACCCGTAGCAGCATCCGGTATATACGATCCTTCTGGCGAACCGATACCAATCGTATTGATCATCATTCCCTGTGCAGCCAGTTGTTTCGCTGTTTTTACCGCTTCTTCATCATGATCCTCTCCATCGGAGATCAGTACCACGGTTTTAAATCTTCTTTCCGTTGTATTAAAAGCAGCGGCGCTGCGCTGTAATGCTTCACTGATCACGGTGCCCTGTGCAGGTACGGCATCGGGACCTGCAGAAGAAAGATACACCTGTGCAGCTCCATAATCGGTTGTCAGCGGCATTTGCAGGTAAGCACGACCGGCAAAAAGTACCAGGCCGATACGGTCATCCGGCAAGGCGGTCATCAATTTACCAATGAGTTGTTTGGCCCTTTCCAATCGATTAGGAGGCAGATCGGTAGCGAGCATGCTTTTACTTACATCCAGCGCCACTACCACATCAATTCCTTTACGGGAAGAAGTTTCATCCGCTGCGGGACGACGGAGGTTCATCACTGCTACCACTCCTGCAGCAAAGGCCAGTGTGATGGCAATGAATTTTACAACAAATAATTTAGAGGAATAGGTACGGGTCAGTTCTTTTACGAGGCCGGGGTCGCCGATCTTTCGTCTCGTCTTTTTTTTCCATTGAAGCAGGAAAATAAAAAACAATGTGAGCAGGACAATGCCTCCTGCCAGCCAGATGAGATTGATATGTTGAAATTGTAAACCCAATTTTAATCAATTTGGAAATGTGTTGATTTGAAAATCATGGCTCATTTAAGGCAAACATTGAACCAATATGCCACTATCCGGCACCGGAAAGTACTAAATCTCTTATAGGAAAATAACTGGTTACTATCATTTACACATTATCAAATCAGCCTGGTTCCAAATCATCACATCCTTCCCTGCATAAAACCCAGGTGCTTCAGGATATCTTTCAGCATTTTGATGCGTATGCCTGCCATATCGATAGCAGGGTCCGATGATTCGATATTTAAAACGAAGAAATAAGGATGGTTATTTTCAACGATCCAGCCTACCTGCCAACCGATATTGCGGTTATTGGCCATTCCCCAGCCGGTTTTATACGAAAGGCTGTAATTGGCATCTCTTTCAAAAAGCATGGCGTTCTTCACCTTATCCTGGTAATTGGGAAAGAAAGGAAGCTGGTTGAAATAAAGGCGTTTGACCAGCCCCAGTTCCTCATCAGGCGTTATCTTAAGCGAATTATCGAGCCAGAAAGAATCTATTTTAGTCGTGATCTTCTTTGAGCCATAGCTTAAGGTATCGAGCCACATTTGCATGGTATCTTTCCCGATGCGGCGGGCCACTTCCTGGTAATAAGGCACAGCTGATACGCGAAAGGCTTCATACATAGACAGATCCTTGTCCCATTCCGGCCGGCGTGGAATACTATCCCATTTGATGATCATACTGTCATTGGTAATCACCCCGGTCTGCAGACCGATCAGCGAGTTCACGATCTTGAAAGTGGAAGCGGGTAAAAAACTGCTATCCCGGTAACGGGCGAGGTTGAAGACGGTAAATTCACCGGTACCATTATCCATAATGGCAAAACAGCCGGTTACTTTATTGGCATCAAAGTATTGTTGCAGGCTGGCATCTTCTTTTACATTGTTAGGAGAACAGGAGAAAAAGCCAATAGCGGGCAGCAGGAGGAGTAAGTAGTTCTTCATATACCATCCAAAATTTCGGCAAAGGTAGGAACACAGACCAGATGATTATAAAGATTTCGTTGATCAAGATATGGTAATCAGTGAAAATTTATATAATCACCTGATCCGTGTTCCAAAAAAAATCCCGGCCTTTAAGCCGGGATCAATAAGTTTTTAGCTGGTTCGAAGCGATTACAGGTAAAAGCCGCCTTTTTGTTTGTAGTGCTTGTTTCCCTGACAATCTCTTTTAGTAGCTGTACAGGAAGTAACTGTCAATGCCAACACCGATACTGCCATGAGGCAGAAAAATAATTTTTTCATTACCTAATCTAATTTTAACAGGGTCATTAAATTGTTTCCGGGAAATTCAAAGGAAGGATCGGTAGAGTTGGTTCATCAGAGGAGAAAACGAAAATAGTAAGCAATTATTGTTTATCATAACAGTTATCGATGTTTTTTAGGCGCATCGTAAAAATCCCTGTTTTTTATAAATTTATGCCCTGAAACCCAACCCTTTTTATAGTATGAAATTCAATCCCCTGATCATCATTATAACCCTCTTCCTGCTTTTTGCCTGTAATAATGATAAGAAAAAAGACAAAGACAACCCCGGTGCCACAACAGAAGCCAGTAAAGAAGAGGCATCGGAGCTTCAGAAAAAGCTGGATACACTTCAGCAATTAACCCCCTATTCGCCCGAACAAATGGAATCGATGATACCTGCTATCCTCGATGATGATACAGCTATGCATATATCCGGCCGCAATAATATGGGAACGGGGTACGCCAGCGCCGATTATAAAATAAGTGATTCCACTTCCCTTGAATTGGGGGTTTTTGATTGTGCAGGCAATGCCGGTGCAGGTATTTATAATGCACAATTCGCCGGCCTGATGGATAGTAATATCGATACCGAAACCGAATACACAAAAATCATTGACTTTAAAGGAGGGAAAGCCATCGAACATGGAGATAAAAGATGGAATAATTCTTCTCTGATCTATATCGCCAACGACAGGTTGCTGGTGACGATGGAAGGGAAGAATATCAGTACGGAGGAATTAAAGAAGATAGCGGCAGGATTAAAATTAAATAAGGAGTAAGAAATAATAAATAAGGAATGAGAAAGTAACGACTTTCTCATTCCTTATTTATTATTTCTTACTCCTTATTTCAACACCCCCAGTTCTTTCCCAATCTTCGTAAACCCCGCTATCGCCTTATCCAGGTGTTTGGTTTCATGCGCAGCACTTAATTGCACACGGATACGCGCCTGTCCTTTTGCTACGACGGGAAAGAAGAATCCAATTACATAAATGCCTTCTTCCAGCAGTTTGGCGGCAAAGTTCTGCGCCAGCACCGCATCATACAACATAATAGGTACGATCGGGTGATCTCCCGGTTTGATATCGAAACCGGCATCCGTCATTTTCCTGCGGAAGTATTTCGTATTGCTTTCGAGCTTATCTCTTAATTCGGTCGTTTCAGTCAGCATATCCAGTACAGCAATAGAAGCACCCACAATTGAAGGCGCGAGTGTATTGCTGAATAAATAAGGTCTTGATTTCTGGCGCAGCATATCGATCACTTCTTTTTTCCCGGATGTAAATCCGCCAGAGGCGCCGCCCAATGCTTTACCGAGCGTACCGGTAATGATATCGATCTTTCCCATTACGCCACGATATTCATGCGTACCTCTTCCTGTCTTTCCCAGGAAACCGGAAGAATGACATTCATCGATCATGATCACCGCATCATATTTCTCCGCCAGTTCCACGATCTTATCCAATTGGGCAATCGTGCCATCCATACTGAATGATCCGTCGGTAACGATGATGCGGCTGCGGCAGGAGGCCGATTCCTTCAGTTTCGCTTCCAGGTCGGCCATATTATTATGTTCATACCGGAACCGCTGTGCTTTGCAAAGACGTACGCCATCGATGATCGAAGCATGATTGAGCGCATCGGAAATGATGGCATCTTCTTCATTGAACAGGGGCTCGAATACTCCGCCATTTGCATCGAATGCCGCTGCATACAAAATAGTATCTTCCGTGCCGAGAAAAGCCGAGATCTTATCTTCCAGCTCTTTGTGCGTATCCTGCGTACCGCAGATAAACCGTACACTGCTCATCCCATATCCATGCGATTCGATGGCCTTATGAGCGGCTTCGATCACTTTGGGATGCGAAGAAAGACCCAGGTAATTATTGGCGCAGAAATTAAGCACCGTTTTTCCGTTGACCGTTATCTCCGCCCCCTGCGGACTGGTGATAACACGTTCTTTTTTATAGAGGCCCGCTGTTTTGACCTCGTCTACTTCTTTGGCAATGCGTTGCGCAAATTTTTCATTCATATGTGTTGTGATTGTGGGGGCAAATATGCTAATAAAGTATGAATTACGAAGTGAGAAGTACAGGCATTCCAAAATGACAGACTTGTCTTACGCCATATACCGTACTTCTTAATTCGTATTTCGTACCTGCTCCAGGGCGATCCACCATGCTTTTTCTGCATTTCATAATACGAATCCGGCTTTTGGTCGTAAATGACTTTTCCCGCCCCGTAAGCAGGTTTACCTTGCTGTAACATTAAGATGGGTAATGCCGTCCAATGACCATAAACCTGCCAACACACAAAAATGAGAAAGAAACATATCATACGGATCTTCCTGGGATGCCTGGCTATTGCCGGAGCCTCCGTTTTCCTGTATTTCAGCAAGCCGCCTGGAGCCAGCACCTGTAAAGAATCGATGGAGGCTTGCAGTCACGAGGGTACCGGAAGCAATAAAATGATCTGGGAAAATCTCTCCCACCAGTTTTTTTCCTCTTTTTAGCCTGAAAAAGGGCTTTTTTCCCATTTTCCTGTAACATTTTTTGAATCCCCACGTATCACCTCAAATTCCAGGTTTATCGTGGTATTTTTGCACAACCTGGATCCGGCTGTTTATGACTGAAAGGGAATATAATGAATGTGTTCAAACGTACGCTGACAATGTGTACCGTTTCATCGTGAAAAACCTCCGTCACGAGGAAGATGCGAGAGATGTGGTGCAGACTGCCTTTGAAAAGATGTGGCGTAACCGGTCGGAAGTGGACCCCCAGCGGTCGAAATCATATCTTTTTACCGTTGCCTACCACCAGATGATTGATCATATCCGGAAAGTGAAACGGATCCAACTGAAAGAAGAATTCAACGAAGAATCAAGGATACAGGACAAACCTTCCAATAACCTGAAAAAGATACTGGAGGAGGCTTTGTCCCGGTTAAGCGAGACCCAACGCTCGCTGGTATTATTGAAAGATTACGAAGGATATAGTTACGATGAAATAGGACAGATCACAGGGTTGAGCGAGAGCCAGGTAAAAGTATACCTGCACCGTGCGAGATTACAGTTGAAGAGCTATTTGGTAAAACCAGAGAATGTCATTTGACATTCATATTTAATTTAAATGACCATCGATCGCCATAATTACGAAGAATTTTTTATCCTGTACACGGATAATGAACTGAACGCCGAGCAGTGTGCCCGGGTGGAAAGTTTTGTACAGGCTAATCCCGACCTGGCAGAAGAACTGGCGATGTTCCAGCAGGCCAAACTCACCCCCGATAATAATTTATCGTTTGAACATAAGGAAAGCCTGCTGATGGCAACCGATTCTTCTATTTCCTTAAGTAATTATGAAGAGTGGCTATTATTATATGTCGATAATGAATTGAACCAGGAAGAAAAAGGACTGGTAGAAAAATTCATCGTCCTGCATCCTGCAGCGAAAACAGAACTGGGACTTTTATTACAAACAAAAACACAGGCCGACCCGGCTATTGTTTTCGTTAATAAAGAATCGCTTTATCGTAAAGAAGAGAGGGAACGCCGCATTATCCCCCTGCGCTGGAAACTGGCAGCGGCGGCTGTATTGTTACTGGCGATCGCCAGCTCTGTCTTTTTCATTTTTACGAACAGGAGCAACAGTATTCAACCTGGTATTGCACAGGAAGATGCTGCTAAAAAAACAAAGAGCATACCTGCCGATACCAATTCATCAGAAGAAAAAAAGAACCCTGGTAATACACCGTTGATTACAAACAGCGCTACCGATCCGGTGATCACAATAACGAACCCTTTACAAAAAGAAAATACAACAACGAATCATACCGAAAACACAACGACGATCAAAAAGAAAGTAACTGTGCCGGCGTCATTGCCTGATGAGGAGCCTGCTATTGCGGCCACTACTACCAATAAGAATAACCCGAACAATTTACCGGAAGCGCGGTATAACCGCAATATGGCGGAAAATGTAAACCAGCCTATTGCTTTTGCCAACACCAACTCATTAACAAATCAGCAACAAAATAAGCCCTTCGCAGATGTAACCCCAGCTTCCCTTGCTTCGTTAAACGAGAGAATAACAACGGAAGAAACCGAGCAACCTGAAAAGAAAAGCAAACTCCGTGGATTACTCCGGAAAGTCACACGGACCTTTGAAAAGACCACGAATATAAAAGCAACCGATGAGAATGATCGCTTGCTGGTGGCAGGACTGGCTATCCAACTTTAATTGTTGTTCGCTAAAAAAATTGAAATTCATTAAAATTATAAGTATGAAAAGGATTTTTATTCTGAGTATCGGATTATGTGCATTCATGACAGGCTTTGCCCAGACAGACAGCACCCAAAAAACAACGCCTGATACGATCAAGATCGGTGGCATGGTGATCATCCGCGAACCCGGCAGCAAGGAAGATAATAAAAGCAACCGCACCATTCGCTTTGGCAACCGCAAACACAACAAACAATCCAATCTCAGCACCAACTGGTGGATACTCGATCTTGGCTTTTCCAATTTCAGCGACAAAACCGATTATACAAGTCCGGCTGTACAAACACTTGCCCCCGGCAGTGATAATGACTGGCTGAAAGCACGAGCCGGAAAA
>CAMLGR010000068.1 GCA_946479615.1 uncultured Bacteroidota bacterium
AAATGGCCCCGTAGCTCAACTGAATAGAGCATTTGACTACGGATCAAAAGGTTTCTGGTTTGAATCCAGACGGGGTCACACATTGTATTTGAAAATCAGTTGTTTGTGTGTAGCGGGGGTATTTTTGGGGTAAGGATTACAAATGTAACTTTGATTTTCTTCGCAAATTAGCTTCGGCCTGGGTATTTACTCGGGCTTTTTTTATTCTTTCGTATCAATTGCTTTTTGAATTTCCTCTTCAGGCACTTCAAGTTTCCTGGCGATCTGTATAAGCAGTTTTGACTGTATCCAAAGAAGCTTGTCTCGGTAGCTAACATTATTGCCGTGACTGATTGCCGTGCGAATCACAACATAGAGAACAAATAGGCCGATTACAGTTGAGGTAATTACCAGTGGAAGATCCATGATTTTGAGTTTATTATTATGGTGGATGGTTTATAAGTTGCTCACACACGTGCGCGTAATGATTTGAGAAAAACCTTCAAAAGTCTTCTACAGTGCCCCATTTGACTTTGCAAAAGTCTTTACTCAAAATTTTTTTGAGTCTGCATCTAGTTTCTGAGATTCATTTACGTCAGCATTTCTATCAATTCTTTCCTGCATGCCGGCACTGTATATCCAGCAACAAGGGAAGTAAGTTGATTCTTCCTCTCCGACCCCTATTTTAATAATCTTGTCTCCTAAAGTCCAGACATTCGACCAGTTAATTTGATGTGGATTCATTTTTAAAAAATCCGGATAAAAGCCCAAATTATCCGACTCTCCATATTTTTGAGTTATTACAGTTACCAGGTTAGCATACTCGCGCCTTATTTCAGTATCATAGTAATTGGCAGTACGTGCCATACCTTTAATTTGAAAAAGGTATAAACTATCCTTTGAGTTATAAAACGGCTCTAAGTAGTATTCCGTATTTCCTATTGAATCGATTGATTTAAAATCTTTCAGATTGCTGATTTCTTTGCTTTTCATGCCGAATACCAGTGATCCAAATGCTTTCTTTTCGTCTGCCGGATCTATTTTTCTTACAGGAATACCAGAAAGAGATAAAATAGAATCCTCACCGGTACTGGTTGTTTGAGTGGTATTATTCGTGCACGACAAAAAAAACATTCCCGAGCAGATCAGTAGAAATTTCATATAGAAGGTTTTGGTTTGGGTGACAAAATAAAACCTTCTTGACAAAAAACAAAACCCACCAATTTATGGATGGACATCCGGATTGGCAGGTTTGTTACTAACTCAAACCAAAAAGCCCCCTAACGTATAGATATACCTGGGGGCTTTTTTCACCAACATTCCACGATATTGATATACCCGGAAAAAGATGTTATAATCATTTGTTAGGGTTATTGTCATTTTGCAAAGAGGACTCCGGTTCTATACTCTTTAATAATTGATCTTCAAAAATCTGGCGGTCACAAATTTTAATTAATTCTTCGGTACCAGTATCCGAGGTGATCAATGGACCTATGGTTTTCATGAGTTTCAATTCATTAGGGTATCTTTCAATAATAGCTCTTGTTCTGTCCCAAGTCAAAAGGTGTTTGTACTCAATTGGATCTAACTGTACCAGGTAAGCCTTAATGATCATATCTGCGACATATTCCCAGTTATTGAAGGCCCTCAAAGAACCAGCACAACTATACATGTTGAGTTCAAGTACCATATTCCTTCTTATAACCTGGATTATGATATTTTTAGATCCTATGGTTTGAGAAATCCTGTTTGGTCTGCGTATACACTTTTAAAATGGAATGAACAGGATAAAGAATTAATAATTGAAGTAGACGAATACCGTGAAATAAGATTGAAAAGAATCTAGTGTCAATAATATATCGTTATTTTTCTAGGATCAATTCTGTTGTCAAAATACACATCTCTCTCTCTCTCTTTCGGGAACGATTGCATAGAAATCTTCCTTCAAACTCCTTTTCATCAATCAACCCTCGTATAATTGTGGTTCACTCTCTGCTTATACGATTACATGATCCCAGCCTGTTTTAAATAATAACACATGCAGCAACCGGTTCGTACGCTTGTTATCCTCCTGTTATCCTTTTCCCTGGTCAATGCATCATTTGCACAGCCAGGAAGGATGGAAAAAGATCTTTCAAATAATAACTGGAAACTCTGGCTCGATACCGCAGCTACCTGGGAAACAGATTCTCTTTTCACACCGCCGGTTATCATTGCATCGCTGCCGGTGAATGAACCCACAGAGGGATGGAACATATTACAGTCACCCAAAAATAAAACCGTTCACCTGCCCGCTACTGTTGAAGAATATTACTGGGGAATGAATGGCAACCAGTTTGGCCTCGCAGGTAATTATCTTGGTGTATCATGGTTTACGACCAGCTTGTCAATACCCGCCGGTATAAAAAATAAAAAGGTGTCGCTGCATTTTGAAAGTGTACGGTTCAGGGCCGAAATATTTGTCAACCGTCAACTGGTCGGTTATGATTTGGTCACCGGTACTCCCTTTGACATAGATATTACCCGTGCTGTAAAACCGGGCAGCATGAATGAAGTAGCCGTTCGTATCACTGATCCCAACGGGAATTTCGATTGGCGCGACAGCCAGAATTTTATGTGGGGCGATTACCGTACCCAACCCACACATGGATTTGGTGGTATTACCGGGAAAGTCAAACTGGTGATTACCGACAACGTCTTTGTTGAAGACATCTTTGTAAAGAACAAACCTGCGATCGATGAGGTTGATATCAATGTCACGGCAAGAAACGAATCAACGGTTCCTGTCATGGGGAGGTATATTATTACCATCAAAGAATCGGGGAAGAGCCAGTCTAAAGTATTTGAACAAATATTTCCCGGTCAGCAACTGTCCACCGGAAATTCAACACAGGTATTCACCGTGAAACCCGCTCATGTAAAACAATGGTCGGTGGATAGCCCTAACCTGTATATCGCACAGGTAAGATGGGAGAGTGCCAATGGCACAATAGATACAACCTCCCAGCGGTTTGGTTTTCGCTGGTTTGAAGTACGGAATATAAATGGCGATCAGCAATTCTATTTAAACAATAAACGGATCGTTTTACGAACCTCCATCTCCTGGGGTTTCTGGCCGGAGAACGGGATCGCCCCCTCCGATGAACTGGCGAAGAAACAAATACTCGATGCAAAAAGGATCGGTCTCAATATGCTGAATTTTCACCGTACGATCGGGCAGCGGAATGTACTGGATTATGCAGATGAATTGGGGCTGCTTTATTTCGAAGAACCCGGTGGTAATTCTTATCCCGAAAATCTCTTTAATCCCAAAACAGCACTTGAGAAAAAACAAACTGATTTTTATTTTGCTGCGCGCACCGAAAAGTTTCTGCGCATGGTACAACGCGACAGGAGCCATCCCTCTTTGGTGATCTATAATATGCACAACGAAAGAGGTGCGTTACCACGGGCAGAGGATAAGGCTGAAATGATGGCGGGTCATCAGTTGGATGAAAGCAGGATCATTACCTATAATTCCTGCAATGGGAACATCAAAATGAATGAACCCGATCCGAAATTCAAATTGCATTTGTTTCCTTACGATACGACATTCTATGATTATGGATGGTTTGACCAGCACCATGCCGGCGGACCGGGTGTATATCATGATAACCTGTATTCGAATCCCAAACAATATGCGAAGTATACCGATCATAAAGATGAGATTGTTTATTACGGAGAAGAAGGCGCCATTGGTACCCCGCCACGTTTACAATTGATACGGGATGCTATTCTGAAAAGAGGGAAGAACATCGGCTGGGAAAGCGCCAGCTACCTGCAATGGTATGATGCCTATGATGGATTTCTGAAAAATAACGGGTATAATAAAGTATTTCTGAATGTAGACAGTCTTACTGTCAGCATGGGAAACGTAGCTTATTATTACCAGGGCCGTACGATAGAAAATGTCCGGATCAATAATACGATCGATGGCTATGCAGTGAACGGATGGGAAAGCATGAAACTGGAAAATCATTCAGGCATAGTCGATAATTACCGGAACCTGAAAGGAAATCCTGACCTGATAGCCAGGTATAACCAACCTTTATATGTGGCTGTTAAATTAAATCGTAAAGTAGTACAGGTGGGCGACACGATTACTGCCGATTTTTTTATCGTCAATGAAAAAGATATCAAAGGAAATTTCTTTCTCGATATAACTGCGACCGATGAAAAGGGGAAGACCAGTTGGCGAAAGACCATTCCGGTGCAGGTATCAGGCGGGATCGTATATGGTGAATTACTTTCTGCGGGCCAAAAATTCGCAGCTCCTGGCCCTGGCTATACAAGTATTGCGGCCAGTTTGCGCACAGAAGGCAAAACAATCGCTACCGGTCATGATAAATTATATGCAGTAGCGATCAACACCAGTGGTATTCCCGCCGGGATGATCGCCGATACCAGTGGATTATTGAGCAATTATTTAAAAAGTGTTGGCCTTGACAACTTCAGTGATTACCGGAGTGGCAAACCGGAAGGAAATTATTTACTGGTAGGTGCTTTCGAACCGCAGCAAACAGGTAACCCGCTGGTGACGGATATTCTGGAATGGGTTAATAATGGTAATACGCTTATCGTGGTCAACAATGCCGGGCATTGGGCCGATCACCTGGCTAAAAAGGAAGTCATCGATTATCGCGGGTCAAAGGAATTGGGTACTTCCTGGTATGGCGGCAATTATTTTTCCAAAGAGCATATATTGTTAAATGGATTGCCACCTGTCCATGTGTTTAACTGGGAATATCAATGTTTTGCTACGTATAACAAAAACAGGATCGGGCTACGGATGTTTACCGGGGATCCGGTGGTGGCCTGCGTGTCTGATCACAAACCCGAAGTATATAGTGCCTTGAGTGTGATTGCGCATGGAAAAGGTCATATCATTCTTTGTGCACTGGATATATTTTCCTGTATAAAAGATGTGAAGCCGGAAAAGAGGGCGGAAGGAGATGGCGAAAATGCATCTATGAATACATTCAATACTTCACAGAAAAATACGGCGAATATAGTCGGACAACAATTGCTGTTGAATATGATTAAATTTGCGGGGAATAAGAAATAGTACCGGGGAGCGGGGCTGCAAATGATAAGTACCACGCTCCCCGATTGATCATAAGTCGGGCATTTAAGGTAATAAGGCTGTCTGAAAAGGCAGTCTTATTTTTTTGCAATAGCTGTGCCGTCGGGGTCTGCAAAGCTGTCCTGTGAAGGTCTGTGAAGCCGTTCCATCAGGATCTGCGAAGCTGTCCCATCGGGGTCTGCGAAGCGACCCCGATGTTTCCAGAAAATAGATTTTCTTTACATTAGTAAAAATGAAACTCAACATAGAAATTCTATGTGAAACCTATGTTTCTATGATCCTGTGTGCTGAAAAAAATACTACCATGAATAACAAAAACAACGAAAGGGTATACCGGATGTCTTTTGCCAGTGTTTACCCGCACTATATCCAGAAAGCGGAAAAAAAAGGCCGCACAAAGGAGGAAGTCGATGAAATTATATACTGGCTGACCGGGTACAATGCAAAAACATTACAAAAGCATATTGACAATAAAACTGATTTTGAAAACTTTTTTGCACAGGCAAAAATTAATGCCAATGTTTCAAAAATCACCGGTATCATCTGCGGCTACCGGGTAGAAGAGATTGAGGATAAACTGATGCAGCAGGTGCGTTACCTGGATAAACTGATTGATGAACTTGCCAAAGGCAGGACCATGGAGAAGATTCTAAGAAAATAACCGGTACAGGACTATGGTTGCAAAATGGCCGGGTATACAGGTATATAAAACTAAAATTTATAACAATCTAGCTCTGCGGTCCTCTGTGTCTCCTCCGTGGCTCTCTGCGTATAACTCCAGTAGTAAGCGTTCCGATTGAAGCCTTACTCAGAAAATCTCCTACAAGAATTATACGCAGAGAGCCACGGAGGAGACATAGAGGACTACAGAGAGATTACTTAATGTAGGAAAGCAATTCGTTTTTGATCTCTTCTTTTTGAAAACGGCCACTATAGGAACTGGTGATCGTACTGCTATGCGTATCTTCTACACCGCGGGAAGCCACACAAAGATGCGTGGAATCGATGATCACCGCTACATCCTGCGTATTCAATACCGCTTTTAATTCATTTGCGATCTGTACGGTTAACCGTTCCTGCACCTGTGGCCTGCGCGCATAATATTGAACAATCCGGTTGATCTTCGAAAGACCGATCACTTTTCCTGATGAAATATATGCAGCATGCACTTTTCCCATAAAAGGAACAAAATGATGTTCACAGTTTGAATAAAAATTGATATTCTTTTCTACCAGCATCTGGTTATACCTGAATTTGTTTTCAAATAAACTGATATCCGGCTTGTTCCTTGGATCGAGACCGCTGAATAATTCTTTAATATACATATTTGCTACACGGCGGGGTGTTGCCCGCAGGCTATCATCCCGCAGATCAAGACCCATGATCTTCATGATCTCTTTAAAATGAGTGGCGATCAGTTCTATCTTTTTTTCATCGGGAATATCAAAAGCATCCTTTCGTAATGGAGTTTCATAGGAAGTACAGGTATGTTCTTCTCCAAGCATTTCTTCCATCAGTAATTGTTCCTTGGTTATATCGATCATCAGGTTTGTTTTTTATTCTATGTGTGTATTTCTATGTCTTTATGTATCTATGTGATAAAAGACTGATTGGCTTAGTCTCACCACATAGGCACATAGAGACATAGAAATACACACATAGGAGTTAGAGTGGATCAACTGTTTTCGAGAGTTTGGCGAGCGAGAAAGCGCCGATGGCCATAACGAGATCCCTTACAGCTACATCGTAATAATGCCCGCCAAAAATAAGTGTGAGTGCAATTGCGATCAACCAGGCCATGACGACAAAGGCGCCGATACGCGGTTTAGCCAATACCAGCAGACCTGCTATTATTTCAATAATGCCAACAATGGACATAAAGGTGCCGGCACTGAAAGGCAGCATACCGGTCATCGGTTCGCTAAGGTATTGCTTCCAGTCGGTGAGAAGGTTGGTAAATTTATCAAGACCTGCTACGATGGGCACGAGACCGTATGTGTATCTCATAAGTTGTTGTACCTGCCGGGTTGTTTGCATTGTTGTATCCATATTATTTATTTATGGGTAAAAAAAATACAGGTAGCTTTAGGTGGGTTACCTGCTGACCATTAGAGTGCAGGCAGACAGAAAGGTTACAAAATAAAATCCCGGTTTTTTGTAACCTTTCCGGGTTTGGTTACTCTAATGGGCATTCAAACGATACCTGATTACCCATGACCAACGAGGCGAATATCCCCGATAAGGATTTGATAACCCAGATATTGCAGGGTCATAAAGACCTGTATGCCCTTATCGTACGGCGTTATAACCAGCGGCTATACAAGATAGGAATGGCCATATTGAATGATGATACAGAGGTGGAAGATGCGATGCAGGTGGCTTATATCAATGCCTACGAAAACCTGGAACAATTTGCTTCTCGTTCTCAATTTTCGACCTGGCTGACAAGAATACTGATCAATGAATGCAATTTACGGCTCAGGAAAAATGCCAGAACATCCCTCCTGAACGAATATAGTATGGAGAATGAAATACAACATAATCAATCCTATCAACCTGCCACTCCTGCCAGCACCCTGCTGGCAACGGAACTGAAAGGAGTATTGGAAAATGCGATCCGCCAACTTCCCGAAAAATACCGGGTCGTGTTTGTGATGCGTGAAATAGAGGATATGAATGTGGCGGAAACACAGGAATGTCTTTCGCTCACCGAAGCCAATGTAAAAGTGCGGTTGAACCGTGCCAAAGCGATGTTGCGTGACCTGTTAGCTCATTATTATAAAAAAGAAGAGATCCTTCATTTTCATTTATTACGCTGCGATAAAATGGTAGAACAGGTAATGGGGCATATCCGGCCAAAGGCGGCTTATCAGGCCTGATTAATTCTATGTGTGTATTTCTATGTGTTCTATGTGGTGAGATTACGCCAGTCAGCTTTTTACCACATAGGCACATAGGACACATAGAAATACACACATAGGTTATTCATTTGGAATATAGTTTGCTTAGATAGTCCTGTAATACTAATGCGTGAGTATGTTCGGTGTCTTTGGCGCCGTAGACTAATGTCAGCAGTGGCTTGTCTTCATGTTGTTCAATAAATTCTTCTACTGCCTTATTTGCTTTTAGCTCTGCGAGATATCTTTTTTTAAACAGGAGCCAGCGTTCGGGATCGTGCGAGAACCAGGTACGTAAAGCAGGTGTGGGAGCTATTTCTTTAGCCCATTCATCAACAGCGGCAACGGTTTTGCTGATACCCCGGGGCCAGAGCCGGTCGACCAATACACGGTAACCGTCTTTTTTCAATGCTTTATCATATACCCGTTTGATCTGGATGGAAGGTTTCATAGTATATAAAGGTAAAGGTATTCGGGTAATAAATTCTATGTGTGTATTTCTATGTCTTTATATGTCTATGTGGTGAGATTACGCCAGCCTTTTATCATATAGGTACATAGAAACATAGAAATACACACATAGAATAACTATAATAAAGCTGGTTGTTTTACACGGAGCTGGTCTTTTGCCAGGTCCTCCATACAATCGATCCATAAGCTGTTTTCATTCAGCGCGGGCACCATGGTAAACAATTCGCCACCCGATTCAAGGAACAATTCCCTTCCTTCCATTTCAATTTCTTCCAGGGTTTCCAGGCAATCGCTGACAAAAGCCGGGCAAACGATCAGCAATTTTTTTATGCCTGTTGCCGGAAATGCTGCCAGTTGTTTTACTGTATATGGCTTTAGCCATTCATCACGCCCCAGCCGGCTTTGAAATGAATAGCTATATTTTTCTTTTTCCAACCCCAGACCTTTAGCTACTAAATCCGAAGTGGTGATGATTTGATGGCGGTAACAAAAATCATGGGCCGGGGAACCGGTATCGCAGCAATGCATGGATTGCAGGCAATGCTGCCCCGTGCAATCTGTTTTTTTTACGTGCCGTTCAGGTATGCCATGATAACTGAACAATACGTGATCATAATGCTGCGGATCGTATGGCCTGATCGATTGTTGCAGGGCCCTGATATAAGCAGGATAACTGTAAAATGCCGGAATGATCTTTAACGAGGACCGGTACCCGGCTTTTTTATGAAGGATCTTTACCTGTTCCACAGCCGTCTCATAACTGCTCATTGCATAATGAGGATACAACGGAAATAATACCAGATCTTTCAGCAACGGATTTTCAGTATGCAGGTTTCGCAATACATCTTCTGTGGATGGATGCCCATATCGCATACAATAGTAAACAGGTTCGCTCAACCGTTGCTGCAGCAATTGCTGTAATTTCTTTGTATGAACAACTAAAGGCGAACCTTCGTTCGTCCAGATAGTCTTATACTTGGCAGCGCTCTTCGATGCACGGAAGGGCACGATAATTCCTTTGACAAGAAAACTGCGTAATAAAAATGGCACATCGATCACGCGTTCATCCATTAAAAATTCAGTGAGATAGGGCTTAAGGTCTTTTGTAGCGGGACTTTCAGGAGAACCAAGATTCATCAACAGCACAGCAGATGTATTCATTCTTTCTTTTTAGTGAAACAAAACTACATGCAGTATTGTAAAACTTGTGTCAGTTGAAGTTGCTTTTACTCAATAATGACAATAAAGCAACGGGATAAAGGAATTTTGCGCATCCACATTTTTTACATGCAATTATCCGAAACAAAAAATCCAGAGTATATTATATCACGCTTCTGTATTGTTGGTATTAACTTCCGGCAAACGCCGGCCTCCGCAAGAAGTTTGTTTTCCATTACAATAACTAATCGCCCTGGTTTACTCGCCGCCGCTGCTGAAAATGGATTCAGAAGTTTGTTTGCTTTATCAACCTGTAACCGTTCTGAACTATATGGCTTTTGTGCATCTGACACGGAGATGACAGAACTCCTTATCCAACATACAAAAGGAACGGCTGAAATCTTTCAACAGTATGGATTTGTAAAAAGGGGATATGAAGCGTTTGATTATTTTTTTAAAGTGGTATCCGGTCTTCATTCGCAGATCACCGGTGACTATGAAATAGCGGGACAATTAAAATGTGCGGTTGCGCAATCGCGTAAGCAGGGGATGATCGGCCCGCTGATGGACCGCGCCATTAATTTTGCTTTACAGGCATCGAAAGCAGTGAAATCATCTACTTCATTAAGCCATGGAACAGTATCAGTCTCCTATGCTATTATCGAATCCCTTTCGCGTATTGATAATATTCAACATAAATCTTTATTGCTGATCGGGACCGGTTCGCTGGGAAAAAATGTAGCCCGGAATATCCGCCATTATATCAAACCATCTTTATTTATTGTCATGAACCGGTCTGATGAGCGGGCTAAAGAACTGGCAAAGGAAACGGGAGCACTCTATAAATCCTTTACAGAATTACCCGCAACTGTGATGGGTGCTGAAGTAATTATCGTTTGTACAGAAGCGACAGAATACATCCTGCGGACAGAACATTTCAGCGGGAACAGGCCGGTTTTCCTTTTTGATCTCTCAGTGCCGGAAAATATCGATCCTGCTGTAAAAGCAATTCCTGGTATTGTATTGTCAGGGATTGATGAAATATCAGGATCGCTCAATCAAAACCTTGCCAGGCGCGAAGAAGAGATTCCCAGGGCCGGGGCCGTTATAGATAAGCACCTGCTTGAATTTTATCAATGGATTGCTTTGTACAGGCATGTGCCTGTCATCAATGATATAAAGAACAAATTATATAGCCTGGGCGATAACGAATCTGCTTCCGGTAATGCAGTGAATATGGCGGCTGTGAACCGCCGGGTGAACAAAACAGTAGGAATACTGGCCATGAATCTTCGCGATAAGAATGAAAAAGGCTGCCAGTATATCAATGCGATCAATGATTTTCTCAATGATGCACATAAACAATAATGCAATCGGCCCTGACCATATTATCCACCAAAAAATTAAAGGAACCGATCCTGGAAGAAGCCGCCGCCAGTGGCATTACGATCCGGGATGTGAACTTTATTAAAATAACTGCTATCGTTGATCCGCAACTGGCTACTGCGATTGAAAATTCCCGGCACCATATCGTATTCACGAGTGCCAATGCAGTAAAAGCTTTCTCAAAAAATATAGAACAGTTTAATCTCTCCATTCCACCCAGATATGTATTCTGTTTACAGGGTGAAACGATGAATGAAGTCAGCCGGTTACTCAATATGGCTGTGATTGCCGCAGCAAAGGATGCTGCTACTTTAGCCGCTCTTATCTCCCAGCAAAAGATGCTGGAAGCGATCAGTTTGGTTTGTGGTAATACGGGAAGAAATGATCTTCCGGACCTGCTAAGGCAACAAAATGTAGCAGTAGAGGAAATCGAAATCTATAAAACAATCATCAATACACGGCCGATCACGGAGAAATATGCGGCCATATTGTTTTTCAATGCTGCTGCAGTAGAAGCTTTTTTTCAAACTAATATTTTGCCCCGGAACATTCCCTGTTTCTGTGCAGGCGATGCAACCGCCAGATCAGTAAAGAATTTTACCGCTAATACGATCATTACCTGTCCCGAAACCAACCAGGATTCGGTATTGCGGACAGTCGCCAAATATTTCCGCTATCAATTAAAAAATAAACCCAATGACAGGAACAACAGTAAAGATGCCAGCGGTAAAAGACAGGCAACAATTAAAAAATGATCTTTTACTAAAAGCGCTCGCGGGAGAGTATGTAGAACGTCCGCCGGTATGGATGATGCGGCAGGCCGGCCGTTACCTGCCACAGTATATGGAGCTGAAAAGAAAATATGATTTCTTCACCCGTGTACAAACACCTGAACTGGCGGCTGCCATTACCCTACAGCCTGTCGATATCATCGGAACGGATGCCGCTATCATTTTCAGTGATATCCTTGTTGTGCCGCAGGCTATGGGAATGGAAGTGCAGATGAATGAAGGAAATGGCCCCTGCCTGCCACAAACGATAACAGGTATGAATGGTATCGGACAATTACTCGTGGAAGACGCTATTCCCGCCCTGCAATATGTTTATGATGCGATCACACTTACCAAAGAACAACTCGATGACAGGGTGCCGCTGGTGGGTTTTGCCGGTTCACCCTGGACATTGCTTTGTTATATGGTGGAAGGAAAAGGCAGCAAGACCTTCGATAAAGCAAAAGCATTCTGTTACCAGCAGCCTGCCGCTGCGCATACCTTATTGCAGGCATTGACACAGGTAACGATCGGCTATCTGAAAAAACAAATACAGGCAGGCGCTGATTGTGTTCAATTATTCGATAGCTGGGGTGGTTTATGGGATAAGAATGATTTTGCGCTGTATTCATTATCCTATATGGAACAGATCATACATGCCGTGAAAGACGAAGCGCCCGTGATCATCTATGCAAAAGGAGTATGGCATAGTTTGCCTGAAATGCAAAATACAGGCGCAGCAGCGATCGGTCTTGACTGGTGCAATACGCCACAAACAGCAAGAAGGCTGACCAATAACAGCATTACGTTGCAGGGAAATTATGATCCTGTCAAACTGCTGCAACCTATCGCTACTATTCAAAAAGATGTAAAAACTATGATCGATGTATTCGGATCGCAGCGGTATATCGCCAACCTGGGTCATGGTATCATACCGGGCATACCGGTAGAACATGCCCGTGCTTTTGTGGAGGCGGTAAAGCAATATAAACAGGAGTAAAGGATGAAAACGATAACAGATACGAAAACAATTTTTGTACAGCATATTCTTGGTTTGCAGGATACGATTTGCGGGGCACTGGAACGGGAAGACGGAACAGCATTGTTCAAAGAAGATAGCTGGCAACGACCTGGCGGGGGTGGAGGAAAAACGCGTATCATCGAAAACGGCTATGTATTTGAAAAGGGTGGGGTCAATACCAGTGAGGTAAACGGTGAAGTGACAGAGATGATGAGAAAACAATTATCGCTTGACGGGGATCATTTCTTTGCAACAGGTTTATCATTGGTGCTGCATCCGCTGAATCCTTTTGTGCCAACTGTTCATGCTAACTTCAGGTATTTTGAATTATACGATACTTCTTTTCAACGCACCGATAGCTGGTTTGGTGGCGGGCTCGATCTTACTCCTTATTATTTATACGAGGAAGATGTGATACATTTTCATACAACATTGAAGAGGGTCTGTGATGAATTTCACCCTGATTTTTACCCGGCATTCAAGGCCGGTTGCGATCAGTATTTCGTTAATAAGCATCGTGGTAATGAAACACGCGGGGCAGGAGGGATCTTTTTTGATCATTTACGTAGTAGTGAAATATATACAGAAGAATTTTATTGCCAGTTTGTAAAAACCTGCAGCGAGGCATTTCTCACTGCTTATTTACCGATTGTACAAAAGCGAAAATCACAGCCATTTACCGATGCGCATACATACTGGCAGGAAATACGACGCGGACGGTATACTGAATTCAATTTGATTCATGACAGGGGAACATTATTCGGGTTAAAGACCAATGGCCGCACTGAAAGCATACTCATGAGCCTGCCACCAAGGGTTCGGTTTGATTATAATTACCAGCCGGTGGCCGGTAGCGAAGAAGATAAATTAGTACAGGTTTGCCTGCAGCCAAGGGAATGGTGTTAACCAATCAATTTTTATAAACTGATGTACAGTAACAGTCAGCAATTATTCGAAAGGGCTCAACGGTCAATTCCCGGTGGGGTTAACTCGCCGGTACGCGCTTTTAAAAGTGTAGGCGGGCATCCTTTGTTCATTAAAAAAGCGCGGGGTGCTTATTTATATGATGAGGATGACAACCAGTATATCGATTATATTAATAGCTGGGGACCGATGATCATGGGTCATGCCTGGCAACCTGTACTGGATGCTTTGCAGGAACAACTGTCTTCCTCCGTAAGCTATGGCGCTCCTTCGGTCACGGAAATCGAAATGGCCGAGCTGATCAAAGAAATGGTGCCGGGTATCGATATGGTGCGAATGGTCAATAGTGGCACGGAAGCCTGCATGAGCGCTCTCCGGTTGGCGCGTGGTTATACCGGGAAAAACAAATTGATCAAGTTCGAAGGATGTTATCATGGACATGCTGATAGTTTTCTCGTCGATGCCGGCAGCGGTGTGGCATCATTGAATATACAGGCAGTGCCGGGAGTGACCACATCTGTCGCGCAGGATACGATCAGTTTACCTTTTAATAATACAGAACGTGTTAAGGAAGCAGTAGCCAACTATAAAAATGAGATAGCTGCGATCATCGTTGAACCGGTGGCAGGCAATATGGGATGTGTTGCGCCACAGCCCGGTTTTTTACAATTGTTACGTGATATATGCGATAAAGAAAGCATCCTGCTCATCTTTGATGAAGTGATGACCGGTTTCCGCCTGGCGCGTGGTGGTGCGCAGGAGTTATATGGTGTTCGTGCCGATATCATCACTTTCGGAAAGATCATTGGCGGCGGATTGCCGGTAGGGGCGTATGCGGGCCGTAAAGAGATCATGCAATGGATAGCGCCGCTTGGTAAGGTGTACCAGGCCGGTACGTTAAGCGGAAATCCACTGGCCATGCGCGCAGGGTATACAACGTTGAGTATGCTGAATGAGCAGCCGGGTATCTATGAAGAAATAAATAATAAGACCGGCCGCCTGGCAGACCAGGTGAATGATGTATTTAAAAATGCGAACCTGCCTGTTTGTATTAACCGCGTGGGAAGTATGATCAGTATCTTTTTTACAAATAAGCAGGTAATTGATTTTAGTTCGGCTGCTGCTGCCGGTCATGAATTGTTTAAAAGATATTTTCATTATTGCCTGGCCCATGGTATTTACCTGCCGCCTTCGCCTTTTGAATCATGGTTCATCAGCCACGCGCTAAGCGATGCGGATATCGATCAGACAATAACGATCACTGAAAAATTTATAGCTACTTTATAAATGGAATTTCAATACATCAAAGCATTACATATTATTTTTGTCGTTACCTGGTTTGCCGGGCTGTTTTACCTGCCACGCTTAATGGTGTATGCAGCGGAAGCGGCTGTTATACCGGATGAACAGGCAAAGAAAATATTGTTATCGCAATACCAGTTGATGAAAAAGCGGTTGCTGTACGGGATCACCTGGCCTTCGGCTATTATTACTTTATTGATGGGAGCGCGGCTGCTGATGCTTTATCCCCTGACGGACTGGCTGAAGGTCAAACTCATTTTTGTTGTTTTATTATATGGATACCATGTATCCCTGCAGGTGATCTTTCTGCAACAGCAGCGTCAAGTATTCAAATATTCCGGTCAGCAACTACGTTTATGGAATGAAGTGCCGACGGTTATCCTTTTCGCCATTGTATTTTTAGTCGTACTGAAAAACACCGTCTCTTTCTGGTGGGGATTGCTGGGGTTATCGGCACTGATCGTACTTCTGTCAGTTGCTATACGCGTCTATAAATATTTCCGGAAAAAATGATAAAGCCGGTCACTTAAAACTTAACTCTGACATCTTTTTACATCGCCGGAACTCTCCTGATTCTTTGCCCGCCTCCCGAAAATTTCTGCATCCTGTAATTAAAGGAGAGCAGGAAATACCTGGCCAGCCTGTTATTGCGGCTATCGGTGATCGTGGTTTCATTGATGGTGCGTGTAATGCCTGTATTCTGATTGAACAGATCATAGCCCTGTAATTTCAAGGTGCCACGGTTGTTTTTCAAGAAGCGGTATTCAGTATATACATTCAGGATAACGGGATTGCTGTTGACATTACTGCTGAAGCCGTAGTTGATCGTTTTACTGAAATCATAGCCAAGCGTAAGATCCTTAAAGAAATAATTTTTTCCGCCAACACCTATATTCAGGGTACGTGCTTTGGTAACATTCGTGAAATCAGCATACCGGGTCGTCGTCTTATAAAAAGTATAGTTGACATTTACAGTAGCATCTACGATGTCATTCAGGTCAATGCGGAAAGAAGCAGAAGGACGAAGGTTCCAGTTATTACCTTTTGTCCGTTGATTATCGGTAAAAGAAATATTGTTATTATAATTCGCCTGGAAAGCCGCGGTCAGTGAATACTTCCGGTTATCAAACGGCTGGGTAAAAGACCCATTGGCACTGACATTATAAAAGCCATTGGTGTTCAGGTAAGAAGTGGTACGACCCGTACCTGAAATATTATTCACCCGGCTATTGACGATCTTGTTATCGGTTTGGTCGAAAGAAAGATTGGTGAATAATGATTTTCCCGTCTTGCTATCGAATTTATTATACTGTACACTCAATCTCCTGGTTAACTCCGCCTGCAAACGCGGATTGCCAATCACGATATTATTCAGGTTGGAACTATCCGTTACCGGTTGCAGTTGCATGAAATCAGGCTCACGGCTGGTGCCATTATAGGTCAGCGTTAAGGAATGGCTGCGGGCAAAATTGTAAACGAATCTCGCTGAAGGGATCCAGTTGGTATTATGATAATCGGTACTGATAGCTTTGCCAATTGACTGTCCGCTCAACGAAGATGGTTGTGAGATCATTCCTACTACATAATTATATTTCGTGGTACCACCTTTTATATTTATCCCGATGCGGTTGGTGACAAACTGGTAATCGAAATGATTGCTCTGGATAGGGTTGAATATTGCCTTCTCTGTCGTTGGATCGATATCATTCACATTGCGGATATTATTGGTGGCCGATTTGTTCCATTCATAATTCAGTTCAAGATAATTACGGCCATTGCCAATAGGTTCTGTATATGAGACACGCGCCTGTGTTCTTGTATTCTTATTAATAATATCGATCGCTTGTTGTTGAATCGTATCGGTATGAAATACGGGCACCAATGTCGAATCGTCATTCGCATACGTATTTCTCAGGTCCTGGTCCTGGTTACGATAGGAATACGTAATGCTGCCAGTGAAATTGAAATTGCGACCTCTCTTGTTGAATTTATGATTATAGGTCAGGTCACCTCCACTATTGGGTGATCTGGTATTACTCGATGACTGATTATTATTTAAGGTATAATAACCGGTGCGGCTGATAGCAGACTGGCTGCGGTTGGCCGAGCCGGAGGTTGACAAGGATACATAAGGAGTGATCTTCAGGAAATTCATCGTATCGATCCGGTATTCAAAATTGAAAGTAGCCCTGTGATTATCTCCATGAGAGCGGCTTTCGCTGGTGCGGTTCGTAAAGCGGATATTCATCGGGTTGATATCCTGTTGCTGTGAAGCAGTGACCGAAGTGGTATTCCTCGACGAATAACTATAACTGCCATTCACAGAAATATTTTTCCCCCATTTATCCCGGTAATTGATCCCCACCGATTTGGACAAAGTGATGCCATTGCCGCCTCCGCCACCGCGTTCTGCGCTTCCGAAATTGACGCCACGGGCGCCGCCGCCTCTTCCACCGCCATTGAAATTAAAAAGATTGGTATTGGTGTTATTGATCGATCCCAGGAAAGAAATTTGTTGTTCACCTTTAAAATTATTGGCGACCAGTCCCGCTGCATAACGGCCATCGGTACCACCGGCCACAGTACCATTGCCAAATTTGCCACGGTTACGATCCTTACGCGTATTGATATTAATGATCTTTTCAGGTTCGCCGCTTTTAATGCCGGTCAGGTTGGCCATATCTCCATAATCATCGATGATCTGGATATTATCAATGATATCGGCCGGCAGGTTTTGTGTAGCGGTTTGTACATCACCGCCAAAAAAATCCTTGCCATTCACTCTTACCCGTGCAACGACTTTGCCCTGCGCCGTGATCTGTCCATCCTTTTCTACCGTCACTCCCGGCAATTTCTTGATCACATCTTCCACAGGCGCTCCATCCCTTACTTTATAAGCGCTGGTTTTATATTCGATCGTATCTTCTTTGATCGTTACCGGGTTCACCGAGGTGACGATCACTTCCGGCATCACCGTCAATTCCTGGATCAGTTTGATCGTGCCGGCATTGATCTTTTCAGCCGGGTGCTTGTATGTTTTGGTGTAGGAAGAATAGCCAATACTGGATATTTCGATGGTGAGTGACCGGTCCGTTGCTAACCGTACGGTAAATAATCCATCCTTGCGGGTAATAAAACCGATACTATCTTTCTCATTATGCAACTTAATTGTCACACCTTCCATAGGTATGCCCAGAGAATCAGTAACTTTACCGGATACTTCCGATATTTTTTGTGAAAATGCCTGTGCAGGAATAGCAAGGCTCAGTAAAAGGAAAAGGATGGGGTGGCGAAACATTATCCGGGTTTACAACTTAGATGCTTTTTACTGATATAGCTGGCGCTGCAGATTAATTAAAGAAAGGATAAAATATGAATGGTAGCATATATTTAAATGACGGTCATATACGTTCATTCTCAGGACACTTCAGGATGGATAAAAAAGGACATTTACTACTTTGTGTCCAATGAATTGCGTGGTCGTCTTGTCATCTTTCCTGTCCATCCGCCTGTTTTTTTCATTGCCTGTTTCTTTCACCCACTTAGTAAATACCAGGAAATGCGGGTAGGATTATTTGTTCCCTGTTATATTGACCAATTATATCCCCAGGTAGCCATTGCCACCATGGAACTATTGGAGAAGTTAGGTTGTGAAGTAGTCGTACCATTGAATCAAACCTGTTGCGGCCAACCGATGGCCAACAGTGGTTTTGCTTCGTTGACCCAAGGATGCGATGTAAATTTCGTTGCCAATTTTTCCAATGCCGATTACATCGTTTCTTCTTCTGGCAGTTGCGTATTGCATGTAAAGGAACACCTGCATGATAAAAACGAATCAGCGGTATCATTTATAAAAACGCATATTTATGAACTGACAGAGTTCCTGGCCGATGTGTTGCAGGTGAAAAACATCGATGCTTCTTTTCCTCATAAAGTCGGATTGCATATCAGTTGTCATGGTCAGCGTGGCTTACACGTATCATCCATGAGTGAAACAGTATCGCCTTCTTTTTCCAAACCTGAAAAATTATTGGGGATGGTCAAAGGATTAGAATTGACACTTCCCGTACGGCCGGATGAATGTTGCGGATTTGGCGGCACCTTCTGTGTGTTTGAAGAAGCGGTTAGTGTCAAGATGGGAAAGGACAGGATCGCGGAACACCGTGCGAACGAAGTTGAATATATTACCGGAATCGATACCAGTTGCCTTATGCATCTCGAAGGAATTTTAAAACGGCAGGGTAGTCATGTCAAAACCATTCATATCGCGGAGATATTAAACAGTAACCTCGTATGAAGACAGCCGATCATGCACAGGCAGCAAAGCAATTCATCAAAGATGAACCGCGTACCGACTGGCACGATGAAACATTATGGTTCATCCGGCAAAAAAGGGATAAAGCAGCGCATGGATTGCCTGAATGGGAGCCATTGCGTCAATGGGCCTCCGATATAAAAGATCATACCTTATCCCGGCTTGGCGATTATTTAATTGAATTTGAAAAAAATGCTACCGCGAATGGCATCACTGTACATTGGGCGGCGGATGCGGCCAGTCATAACCAGATCATTTTAGATATTGCCCGTACACACCACGTGAAAAGAATGGTGAAAAGCAAGTCGATGCTTACCGAGGAATGTCATCTTAATTCCTTTTTAATCGAAAATGGGATTGAAGTGGTGGATACCGATCTTGGCGAACGGATCGTACAGTTCCGCGATGAACCACCCAGTCATATTGTATTACCTGCTATTCATTTAAAGAAACAGGATGTCAGTGAGACCTTTCATGAATTCCTTCATACAGAAAAAGGTAATAATGATCCGCAATATTTAACTGAATCGGCCAGACAGCACCTGCGTAATAAATTTCTCGAAAGCCAGCTTGCGCTGACCGGTGTCAACTTTGCCGTGGCGGAAACAGGCGGCTTTGTGGTGTGCACCAATGAAGGGAATGCCGATATGGGTGCACATGCCGCCAGTGTTCATATTGCGTGTATGGGTATTGAGAAGATCATTCCGAAGACAGCGCATTTACCCGTGTTCCTGCGTTTACTCACACGCAGCGCAACGGGTCAGCCGATTACTACTTATTCCAGTCATTTCTTAAAACCGAGGCCTGGTCAGCAAATGCATATTATCATGGTTGATAATGGCAGAACCAAACAACTGGGAAGAAAAGATTTTAAAAACTCATTGAAATGCATCCGTTGTGCTGCTTGCTTCAATACCTGCCCGGTCTACCGGAGAAGCGGTGGTCATAGTTATCATAGTACAGTTGCCGGGCCAATCGGTTCTATCCTGAATCCGAACCTGGATATGAAAAAAAATGCAGACCTGCCTTTTGCTTCCACGCTGTGCGGCTCCTGCAGTAATGTATGTCCTGTGAAGATCGATATACATGAACAATTATGGAAATGGCGGCAGGTGATCAGTGCAGAAGGATATGTGGCTACCGGAAAAAAAATAGGCATGAAGGGAATGGCGTTTGTTTTAGGAAGACCGGGCCTTTACCGGTTTACCGGCAAAGTTGCCAGGTGGGTGATGAGGAACTTTCCCTTTTTAGTTCGTAATAAATTAAATCCCTGGTACAAGCAACGCGAAATGCCACCGGCTCCCAAACAAAGTTTCAGGGACTGGTATATCAGGAACAAAAAACAATGAGTGCAAGAGATACCATACTAACAGCGACCAAAGCCAATCAACCGGAGATATCCTTGTTGCCGGAAATCGATCTGCAGGCTGTGATCAGTTATGAGGACGTCGTTGCGCAATTTATCACAGTACTACAGGGTATCGGTGGTAAAGTTGTTCCTGTGACAAATATCAACGGGGTGAAAAACATACTTGCCGCAGAAATGCAGGAAGGAAAATATATTGTCAATACAATGCCTGTGCTCGGAGAAGTTGATCCAGGTTTAGGTGCTTTATCTGCACAGCAACTGGCAGGTGTAGATAAAGTCTTTGCCAGGGGAACGATCGGTGTAGCGGAGAACGGAGCAGTATGGATCTGCGAAAAAAATATGTGCAACCGGTTATTGCCATTCATCTGCCAGCACCTGGTACTGGTAGTGGATAAAAAAGATATTGTCCATACGATGCATCATGCTTACCAGCGGATCAATGTATTCGAAGAAGGGTTCGGGGTCTTTATTGCCGGACCTTCCAAAACCGCCGATATAGAACAAAGCCTTGTGATCGGGGCCCACGGCGCGAGGAGCCTGGTGTTGTACCTGATAGGGTAACGGTGTTAGGTGTTAAACAAATCCGCAAAGATATTTATTGTGACATGTAATACAAAAAGATTGCTACTGAATATAAAGATGTAACACACCTGACACCTAAAATTTAAAACTTAACGCCTAACACAACACTGGTTGTGCAATTATTTCCACACCGATTAAGTTTTTGTTGTGTTTCGCCCAGGGATAAAAATGGCAAAGCTTTTGAATTATCCTTGCAAATGAATCAATGCTTCTATAGAATTTTATTAAATTTCAACGATGCAAATGGAAACCATGTTTTCTCTCGAATTTAAATTCCAGGGGAAATCTCACGGCGCGATAATCAGTGTTAAGCAGGTAAACGGTAAAACAAATTATAATATCACGGTCATGAACGGAGACCTGGAGCGGTTGCTGTTTGGAAATAATATTCTTACTCTGGAAAACGGGGCGCTGGTCAATACCAACAAAAATGAAATGGACCCCGAAGTCGCTGCCCTGCACAGTGCCATTACAACCTCACTTGAAAACCGGCTCAACTCACGGTTTATGATGGAACCGGATTACCAATAGAAAAGCAAATCATTTAGGAATTGTAGCGGTGATGCGAAAGCCATCGGATCCAGGGAAACTATGGGGCAAATACTGTTTACCTGGAAAAGATATTTCAGCAGGAGGAATGGAACACGAATAGATGTGGATGGACGGATGTAAATGGATTTTTTTACCACATAGGATCATAGACAAATAGAAATACACACATAGGAAAATCTATGTGAAATGAAACCTATGTTCCTATGATCCTATGGTAAAAAAGACGACAGTGTTCACGGATCATACTTTTCTGCTTCTTATTTTTAATCTATCTATTTTATATCCGTTCATCCACATCTATCCGTGTTCTATTTTTCATATATCACCATGCCTCCCTGCCTTGAACAGGAATAATATGCTGCCTGTTATGAAGATAGCTGCCCATCGGTCGCTACTATTCCCTGGCCTGGTCACCCAGTTTATTTTCTATGGCTTTACCAATGGCGAGACTAAGCAGGGATTCACGATCGGAATCGCAATGCACCCAGGAACCTTCTTTTGCTTTTTTCAGGTACCTGATTTCCTGGGATGGTAAAATGGATAACCGGTTCTGTCTGTCGCCTTTTCCATCATAGCGAAAATCATGAACGACATAATAGGGGTCAGAATGGTGAAGTTCCACGGTCGCCCGAAGTAAGATTTTAACGTCTGAATGGGCAACGGGAAAATCAAAGTTGATTTCAAATTGCTGTTTCATAACGAAATTATGATGGCAAAAATGGTTGTGTAACATCCTTTTTCTAATTCTGTGCCAATCTTTTCGGCTGTGAAAAAATTCCACACCCCATGGGATTCCGCTGAAAACTGTCATTTTTTTTACCTACGAAACTTTCAAAATGTTAGTTTTCCTGGCAGATTTCCAACAGCAAAAAAGACCGTTGGTATCGTAAATTTCATAAGGTAATATGCGAATGAACGTTCAGGAATGGGCCATATCATTAATTATTGTATAGATTTGTTGTCTAAGTTGTACCTCTGATATGAAAAAAGAAAATGAAAATGGCGCGGCCGGTGTAAAGGAAATAGCTCGCCTGGCGAAGGTATCTATCGCCACGGTGGACCGGGTCATTCATAAGAGGGAAGGTGTTTCGGAAAAGACGAAAAAAAAGATCGAGGCGATCATTGAAAAATTAAATTACCAGCCAAACATACTGGCGCAGCGGCTGGCCCTGGCTTCCCGCGGCACTATCCGCCTGGCCGTATTGCTGCCAAATATCTCTGAAGAAACGGAATTCTGGCAGGCGCCTATCGAAGGTATCCGCCAGGCGCAGGGTGAGATCAAACGGTATAATGTACACATTGAAAATTATTTCTTCGATCAGAACGATCAGCAATCATTCGTCAAACAAATGGAAGCGCTGACAAAGTACAAACCGGATGGTATTTTATTTACGCCCACGTTTCCTGAAGAATCGGCCAGTTTTATGGCAGAACTGGAAAAAGCATCCACGCCTTATGTCATGATCAACTCTGATATACCAGGTACGGAAAGTCTTTGTTATATCGGACCCGATATCCTGCATAGCGGGTACCTGTCAGCGCAACTGGTTCACTATTGCATCAATGAAGGAGAGAAAGTCCTTATCGCCAATATTGCAGGAGAGATCGACAACAACTATGCGATCCTGCGGAAAGAAGAAGGGTTCAGGAATTATTTTACGAACAATAAGTTGTCAAACGAACTGATCTCTTTTAATACAACACAAACGGACTATGCCTCTGTTTCCCGCAAGCTCGATGAACTGTTGAAAAAGCAGAAGGGAATCGGCGCTATCCTGGTGACCAATTCCCGTGTATCGGTAGTGGCCCGTTATCTTGCAGAAGAGAAAATCGATCATATCATTTTACTGGGATATGATTTTGTAAAAGAAAATGTCAACTATCTTAAAGAAGGCGTTATTGATTTTCTGATCTGTGAAAAGCCACAGGAGCAGGGTTACCGGGGGATCATGACCTTATTTCAAACC
>CAMLGR010000069.1 GCA_946479615.1 uncultured Bacteroidota bacterium
TAGGAGGGATGTATTCTGCTGCGATCGAACAGATCGTAAACTGGCTGCAGAAAGCCGTGGCCGTGGCTGAAAATGATCAGCAAAAAAGGGCGCTGGAATTATTGATCCAATATTACCAGACCGGAGATCTCGCTACTTTCGATAAATACAGCATTGCCTGGGTAAAAGATGTAGATAGCCGCCTGGATGTGGTGAATGGATTTATCGAAGTATATCTTGATCCTATTGGCAAAAAAGGTAGTTTCGAAAGCGTGGTTTCCATGAAAGATATGGAAGCGACCAAACGCATTAAAGCGATTGCCGACCAGGCACAATGGTTTGAAGATAATTCCCCACTGATGCCGGAGCATAAAAAGAAAGATGTAAAAGGAATTACTGCTAAAGCTATCACGGTAATTGCCGAGTGCGGAGATGCAGCTCCCAATACACCGATCGGGATCAATCTTCCCAATGCTGACTGGATACGTAAAGACAGTGGCTCCAAATCTGTTTCTTTAAGTAATATCATCTACTCCTATAATGTAGCTGCTGCCAAAGGCGGTACGGTAGATGAATTTGCTATCAATGATTCCGTAAAATCGCGGATGAAGCAATATGGTAACCTGGCCGCCGACCTGCATACAGATATGCATGAATGTATCGGGCATGCATCAGGACAAATCAATGAAGGCGTAGGAACACCTGATAAGACGTTAAAAAATTATGCCTCTACGCTTGAGGAAGCCCGTGCCGACCTGGTGGCATTATATTATATCATGGATCAGAAACTGGTGGATATTGGGGTAATGCCTTCAATCGAAACAGGCATGGCAGAATATGATAGTTATATGATGAATGGCCTGATGACACAACTCACCCGCCTGAAACCCGGCAGCCAATTGGAAGAAGCGCATATGCGTAACCGCCAGATGAATGCAAAATGGGTCTATGAAAAAGGGAAAAAAGATAATGTGGTGGAATTTGTAAAGAAAGATGGCAAGACCTATGTGCGGATCAATGACTACAAAAAACTGCGTGATCTCTTTGGGCAATTATTACGCGAGATACAGCGTATCAAAAGCGAAGGCGATTTTAAAGCAGGCCGTGACCTGGTAGAGAATTATGGAGTGAAAGTTGATCCGGTATTACATGCAGAGATACTGGAACGCTATAAAAAATTAAATGTAAAACCTTATCGCGGATTTATCCAGCCAAGACTGGTGCCTGTCATGAATGGCGATAATATAACTGATGTGAAAATAGAATATCCGACCAGCTTCTTTGATCAAATGATGGAGTATGGCAGGAAATATGCGTACCTGCCTGTAAAAAACTAATCGTCAAAAATAGTTCGCTAATTGGTTGAATTGATTTATTCATAAAACTAAAACTACAAATCATGAAACAGTTTCTTTCTCTTGCAGGCGCCGGAATTCTTTTTTGTTGTTTCTCCTGTAACAACGAAAAAACATCAGCCGAGGTCAAGGACAATTCCATAGCCCAGAAAAACCTGGAAGCATCGCATATTGTAGGCAAGGCTTTCCAGACAGGTGATGTCAGCATGATCGATAGTGTAATCGCGGCCGATTTTGTCGATCATACCGAAAGGGGGGACATGGGACGTGATAGCCTGAAGGCAGCGATTGTAGCTACGCATGCTATGAACAAGGATATGAAAGTTGAATATATAAAGGAATTTGCCGATGATGAATATGTAATGTCCTGGTCGCGCTACAGCGGAACAAGCGAAGGCGGTATGGGTATGCCTGCCGGTCCTTATGTAATGACAGCCATCGAAACAGTTCGTTTCAAGGATGGTAAAGCGGTGGAGCATTGGGCCTTTATGGAACCTCGTGAAATGATGAAGATGATGGCACCACCTGCTGATACTAAACCGGCAGGTGCTGACAAAAAGAAATAAGTTTGGCAAAAGATTAATAGATGACGGGTACACCAGTTACCGCCTCCGGTGATATTTGTGTACCCGTTTTTATTAAAGAAGATTTGTTATGTACAGGATCATTATAGTTGTTATACTGTTTTTTTTTATCCTGTCAATCGGAACATATACTCGAGGGAATGCGTACAAGCAAATTTTATGATGAATACCTGGTCTTAAAGAATAACAATAAATACAGTGTGTACCAGAACTGGTTTGGGATAAGGGCCGGCCGTACAAAAGGCAGGTATATACTTTCCGGCGATACGGCTTATCTCATCAGTCCCCGGAAAGATAAAAGCTACAGGCTTTACGGGTATATTTTAATTGATACTGCTAATAGAACATTGCAGCTTCAATACCTCGATAGCTTTTCATCCACCTGATATGGTTTATTTACCAATAAACTGGCAGGGAAGCATTAATTCTTAAAAGCAGCTTCCAGTGCGGCTACGATAGCGCCGATCAATTCAATATCAGGAATAGATTTGGTAGTCAGTGCATCGGGTAATACGGCCCGGTAATTTCGTTCTTCATCGGGCTCGAAAATGATCTCTGTTCCCTTTACATTGACGGCGATCTTATGGGTATAACCGGTGCGGCGTAATTCCGCATCAAATTCCAGTTCTTCATTCCTGTAAAGTACGGGGAGCGTAAAAGGATCTGTCATATGGGGGAGATGATTGGTTGCAGGACCGGTTCAGCTGGTTTTTTTCGGTGGCAATGCAAAGGCGATTGCTTCATGTTCAAAATGCCCTTTGTGAGAGCCATCGCAAAAAGGTTTGTTTTTTGATAACCCGCACCGGCAGAGAGAAATGATCTCTCTGCCTCCGAGATCGTATGTGTTGCCGTCTTTATCTACGATCTCGAAATCACCTTCGATTTTAACAGAGCCGTTATTATTAATTGTCAGTTTCGTTGTAGCCATATTTTTTTTATAGTGGCCCAAGATACTGCATTAAAGTAAATCTATGTGAAACCTATGTGCCTGTGATCCTATGTGGTAAAATGGGTAGTGGGAAATAGCGAGTGGCGAGTGCGAAAGGACATTATTACCTACTAACTACTTCCTGTTAGCTTTTTACCACATAGGATCACAGGCACATAGGTTTCACATAGGAGTAAAAAAGAAGAGAGCGCCGAAAACCTCATTACTGCTGTATTCAATTCAGTTCTGGAGCTGCTCTTACAGTTGTGCCGGTGGATTGTTAAGTGTCACCGACTTTTTCTTGCAAAACAGGTCAATATCTTTTTTCTCCTGGAGCTTTTCTTTCAGTTGCTCATTTTCTTTTTGTAGTTTTTTAATTTCCTTGTTGCGTTGCCTGTATTCTCTTTCTTTATTAATATCTTCCCGTTCCCTTTGCTGGTCCTTCTGCGTCCTTTTTTTTCTTTTCGATGTTTTCCATGTCTCCTTTCCTTCTTTCTCTTGCTTCCGCAGAGCGTTTTTCATTTTCACGTTCCCTGTCTTTAGCCGCTTTTTATTTATACTGATATTCCACTTAACATCCGTTCATCCAATTTGATCCGTGTTCTATTCAGTCCCAATACCAATCCAGGACAGTCTATTACGAAAACAACGGATTTCTTAAAAAACCTTTAAATCCGGTCTTTCCAGGGTATTGTATTTTGATATGGAGTATCTTAAAAAAAATAACCAACACCATGCTAGCACGTATTACATTCATTCTTGCTTTCTGTATTCTATGTATCAGTACTGCCTTTTCGCAATCCGCCTCTTCCCGTGATTCTATCGATATGGTAAATGGGAATGGATTTACCGGACCCCGGTTTTACAAGGGGAATACAAGAATAACCATGTCGCAGGTAAATCAGCTGATCGGACAGAATCCACAAGCGCTTCCTTATCTTACCAAATCCAAAACAAATAATATTGTTGCCATCGGCCTGGGGCTGGTCGGTGGATTTTTCGTGGGATACCAGCTTGGATCTTTACTGGCCGGAAAAAAAATCAATGGAGCTCTCATGGGAACCGGTATCGGCCTGATCGGCATTTCAATTCCATTTGGCATCAGTGGTTCGCGTAACCTGAAGAAAGCATTGTCTGTATATAATGCAGCGTACAGGTAGCAGGTTACTATATTAACAGTTTGTACACCAGGAGTATGAAGAAATCCTTTCTTTTTCATGTCTTTAGCGAACTGGTATGCTTTTTGACTTTTACAGGGAAAATATAGCACCATGACCAAATTCACTAAAATCATCACCGGCATAGCACTGGCTTCCCTGGTAGGTTTGTTGCTCTCTACTTCCCGTCGTCGCAAAGCGAAGGACAGAAGCGCGCAAGTGGCCGATGAAGGTTATGAAACAGCGTACGATATACTTTTCCCGCAGGATGTATATGGTAGAAAGAAGCAACAACCGATATATAAATAAGGATGTTATACTACCGGGTTGGTTACAATACCGGTTTTATTTATCTGAATAATAAAGGCAGCCGAAGGGCCGCCTTTATTATTTTATAGCCATTCTTATCGATATCCTGACTTAACTATGTTCTTGTATTTCAGTTGTGGTAACACTTCTTACATTGCCAAAATCATCTTTTACAACGGTCGTGCTTTTGCGGCGGCTGCGGCTGCTACTGCTGCTGATAGCAATGATCAACAGGAATAGTACACCTAATGCTACCCAGATCCAGTTGCGCTGGAACCAGGATTTCACATCGTTTTTATCGATTGTGATCTGGTCCTGGGCCATCACCAGGGCAGGAAGCGCAAAAAGACATATAAGGAGCAGCAGACTGCTGGCATAACGGTAAATAGCTGGCTTTTTCATACATTTTGTTTTAATGAATAATGAAGAAAATGATCCAAGAAATGAGCCAAGACCAAATTACCCGCTATAACCTGCAAACAGTGCCTGAAATCCTCAGGATGGGTTTTTCTTTCTACACTCAGGTATACTATTCAATGAGGGTTGCCCATGGAGCTAAATGCCCGCAGGTATTCATCAATATACACCTGCTTTGTGCGTCGTCGGTATTGCATAATAAAACGTGGATGAGGAAGGGGAATGATGTTTTTGAAAAAGGAATGTTCTTTATTGAGCAGGGAAAGGAATTTAAAATTTTTTTCGCCACCGATACAGAAACAGGTATCTGTTTCAAACCCCATTTCCATTTGTTGCCTGATTGATTCCATGATAAAAGGGGTTACAGCTTTCTGTAGTTTTTTATCATCATAGTAATTGATATTCTTCCCGTCTTTTACAAATCCCAGTGGCGATACCGATCCGATAAAATAATCGTGATAAAAATCAACCGGACCTCCATAGGCGCCAATCATTTCATAAATAAATTCGGCAGATAATTCGGAACTGTTTCCCCAGGGATGATCAATGCCACATTCTTCTTTCAATTGCCGTGGCGCGGTGAAGTTGACACCTGTTATACCCGCTCCAAAACGTCCGGGATTAATGCCCAATATTAATTTTCTGCGATGATTATCTGCATAGAATTTTTGATAAAAAAGCTTTACTATCTTTTTTACAGCGGGGTTTGGCTGCGGATGTAATATTCCGAAGCCAGGCGGCAAAACGGGAGGAGTTAGATTATAATAAAAATTAATAAGTTGACGGGCAAACGTAGACATTCCTTAAAATTAAATCGAAGTAGTGATTATTCTACAAACTGACCGCAATTTATGATACAGAGGAATGAACGCATATACTATTTTCATAACCTTTTCAGCTCCTTTATTTTGCATCTGCAATGAAACATCTGTAAACAATTATAATCCGTAACTGATTAAACTTAATTCAACTCTGTACTGATGAAAAAGCCAAAGAAAGACGCTAACGAGGTCAAACCAACAGTGGCTGCAACCATCGATGAGCTTTTATTTCTTCAAAGCCTGGTTGCCAAAATAGCACACAAGCCATTTGATATCGGCCGCAGGAAACCACAAACACTGGCCGATTGGCAGGCGATGGATAGCTCCTCGCTCGAAGCTTATGTAAGTGGTCAGCTTTTATTGAATAATTCAGGCGTTGAAACCGATATCCCTTTTACAACCGCTTTTATGTTTACCTGCACGAGGATCAATAATGAAGGATTCGACCTCTCATGGGTAAGTTCTCTTTCCTGATAGCTGGCTCACTTTTTTTTTACTACCGCTTTTTCCGCCGTCTCAATATCCCTCGTTACATCCGGGCGTATTTTTTCCCAATGAAACCGGAGCTTATAGTTTTCAGTCCAGTATTTACCATCCTGTTCGCTGTAATGCACCAACGGCATATCATTATATAAAGGTCTTGTGATACTGATCACTGCATCCCAATAGGCCAGGGCTTTTTTAAAATGAGCGATAGCCGCCTGTTTATCCGTTTCATTCCCTTTTTCCCGGTAAGTCTCCAGCGCCACGGCCCCTTTTATTTTTTCTGCGAGATGCAGTCCCAGGTTGGACCATGTTCTAATATCAGCCACTTCATATAGCAATGCTTTGTTGCCGGATGTATTCACGTTTTTTACTAAAGCCAATGCTTTCATACAATCACGTTCCAGCCATTGGGCAAGGACGGGAGGTGTCACCCTGGAAGCGGCAAACGATTTACCCGATACAATTGCTTTTACATAATCACCCACTGATACATAATCGGGATCGGTGACCGGCTGGTTGATCAGTCGATCAGCTGAGATATAATCTACCCGTTTGGTTTTGCTGTCAAGTGCCATCATCCCTTCGCTGTATAATGAAAAATCCCAGGTAAAATCAAACAGGGAGCCGAGCCGCAGGGGGGTGGCGCCCGCCAGTGAAGAGGCTTCGAGCAGGTGATCGGCCTGTTTGCCATACCTTCTTATAAACTCTGCATTGAACGCTGCATCGGGTGTTGAAGGATTGTATAATAATCGTCCCCATATTTTATAAAACAACCATTGTCTTTCAAATGCATACTTCCAGGGAAGGTTAAGACTGTCTTTTGTAAAATAGTCTTTGGCAGGAATATAAGTTTCCGATCCGATAAAATAACCACCTGCATAAGCGGGCGAATTAGCCAGTATATGATTTCGTACAAAAGAAGGCACCCCCCAGCGAAGACAAAAGAAATCTTCGTTGCGGGCCGTCCAGGTGATCTTATATTTTTCAGGTACCGGGTTAAAGTATGTGTCGTATAATTTCCCACCATGCACTTTGATGAGTTTGGTTGTCGAGTGCGCATGGGACCAGTTGAATTTAAGATCGGCCCAGATAGGACCGTCTGTAAAACCCAGATCAGCTTCTCCTTCGATCGAATGACGGGTGATACGTTCTGTTTCCACGCTGGTAACTCCCAATGAAGAAGTAGTGCTGGAGAAAGGGATACGATGCACAAGTTTTGATTTCCGGTTGGCGAGACGCATGCCTTCGATAATCGTTTCCCGCATCCATTGTTCGCGCTGATCGGGTGTCATACCCGCCATTCCTTCTCCCAGTGTCAGACCAATGCCGGTAAGATCAGGATATTCTTCCAGCATTTGCGTCACGCATTCTCTTGTATAGGTTTTGATAATGGCTGATGTATCACCCCGCACAAAAAAATCATGCTGCAAATTATCCATGGCCACCTGGTGGGCTTTTGCAAATTCCGGCGTCACGAAGATGTTGAAAGGAATGATATAAGTATCGATAGCACGTTCACTGGCCATACGGAAGATCGAGTGAAACAAATGCTGCCATTCTTTCATTTCCGTATCATTCCAGGGACTGGCTTCAGGAAAATTTTTGGGTTTGATAAGATAGGTATAAGGGTGAAGGTTCCATAAGGAGAGACTGTTCAACCTGTTCTCTGCCATCATATCGAGAAATGCTTTCCAGTAACTGGTATCCCTGCAGGTGGCGCTATGCAGATCGAGCGCGTAGCTATGACGATAAGTATCCCAGGGCAGATCAAATTTGATTGCGCGCATGGGCAGGTAAGGTTTTTCCTTTTTAGGGTTGATTTTTTTTAAGGAGATGCCATTGCGGATATCTTCGGCAATGGAAAGGCTGCCATAAATAATTCCTCTTTCATCGCCACCACTGATAATAATATGCCGGGCTTCTATGCGGGTAGCAAATGCTTCTTTTCCCAATGCCGGCACGAGTTCCATGCTGATACGATAATCAGGTTTTATTTCTTTATTTATATATTCTTTTTGTTGCAGGCTTTTTTCAAGCATACCTGCTGCATAGGTTTGCTGCAGTGATGAGTGTTCATATTGTATAAAGAAAGTTTGTGAAAAACCGGGATACACAATAACCAGTAGCAGGAAAAGAAAAAGAATACTTTTTTTCATAGACTGAATGTAATAAGTTATCTGCTTTTAGCGGCTGATAACATTTTGATTAATTATTCGTTATATTGACGGCATTGTTAAAATGAACAAAATGGAACGCGAAAACAGAATTATACGGGTATTGTTGGGCCTGGCGCTGCTGGCTTGTTTGCTGGTGCTTACGAAATTTATTCTTTTCAAGAAAAGTCCGGGGTATTATAAGAATTACTTTGCGCATGAGTACAAGCATTATTCGATCAGCAAAGGATGGAAGACCGCCAATACACATCCTTTTTCCACGATCCGTTTATTTTCTTCCAGGCGGGTAAGCTCTGAATACAGCTATAAAAATATCGGGGGAAATATCATCGGGTTTATTCCGTTAGGGATATTGTTCCCGCTGGTATTCCCTGTTCTTCGTTCTTTTTTGAAAGTCACCGGTCTTGTTTTTCTCATCAGCCTGGCATTTGAAAGTCTGCAACTGCTGGCGGGTATTGGTGTATTTGATGTGGATGATCTGATCCTGAATACCGCCGGCGGTATTATTGGTTATTTATTATATGCTGTCACGCGATGGCTATTCAATAACACCGGCGATTAACTCCGCAGAGTTAATAACTGATTTCAACCCGTTTACCGGAACGCATCGCTTCATAGATCGCCTGTAATAATATTACATCCCTTCTTCCCATTTCTCCCGGTACAATCGATTCTTTTTTATTTTTTATCGACTGGGCAATGCCGTCCATTTGCCTGGCCTGCTGGTTGGCTTTTGGAAAATCAATTTTGCCCCCTGAACTATCTCCTTTCAACCCGGAATAATTAAAGGCCGGTGACAATTCAAACCATCCTTTTTCTGCATCGGCATGGAAAAAATTCATGCCCTCTGCATAGCTGCTTGTTCCATTGGCGATAACTCCGCCTGGCATTTCAAACTGCCAGGACAGGGATTGCTCCACTTCGCTGAAACGATCAGGATCTGTTTTGGGCCCTTCTTTAGCCGTAACAGCGATAGGGTTGGCGCCGGCCGTATAACAAAATGCCTGGATCGAATAGATGCCTACATCCATCAGCGGACCACCACCTGCGAGTTCTTTATTGAGACGCCAGATGCCTTTTGGTGCATTGAATCCAAATGCGGAATTCATCTTCTTTACATTTCCATATACCTTCTGGCTGGCTAATTTTCTGATCTCATCATGATAAGGATCAAAATGAAGACGATAACCGACGGATAGTGTCTTACCGGCTTTCTTACAGGCAGCAATCATCCGGTCGCAATCTGCTACGGTGATAGCCATAGGCTTTTCACAGATCACATGCTTGCCGGCTGCTGCAGCGCGTACCACATAATCGGTGTGCATGGAATTAGGAAGCACTACATATATAATATCTATATCTGCATTCTCTCTGATCTTGTCAAAACTTTCGTAGCTGTAAATATTTTTATCGGGGATCGCATATTTCTTTTTCCATTCCTCTGCTTTGGAAGGAGTACCGGTGACGATACCTGCAAGGTAACAATGTTCGGTTTCGAGCAGGGCAGGAGCGAGCTGACCGCCGGCATAATTACCAAGACCCACCAGGGCGATTCCTAATTTACCAGCTGCTTTGGCTTTAGCGATGCGGTCTGCAGGTTGGCCGGAAGTGGGGTTGTCAGCACAGGCGATCAGGGAAGAAAGAGCCGGGATACTAAGTGCAGTTAATCCCAGGTCATAAATAAATTTCCTGCGGTTGGAATTGGCAATCTTTTCTTTCATAATGGTTTATTTAGGAGGTGGCAAATGGTTGATAGGGGCATTGCAGGATGACAAAGAAAATGCCTGATCCGTTACGAATAGTAAAATGGTATAGGGATAAAACTAGCCGGTATCGGCTATTTTGTAAGCTGATCGACTAATTCCGGAAGCGATAGGTTGAGAGCTCTGGAGATCTCGTACAGGGTGTAGAGTGTAGGGTTGACGCGTCCGCCTTCGAGTTTTTCAATAGCCTGCCTGTCTTTCCCGCAGGCGCGGCTCAGTTCTGCCTGTGTTAATCCTTTCTCTTCGCGGAGATGGACTACACGCTGGCCAATTTTTTTATTAAGATCCTTCTTTTTCAAGTCCCCGAAAGTGCAGAAAAAAATTATATAATTTGTCATACTAAAAATTGACATTTGAAAATTATTTCCTATGTTTGTCGTACAGTAGTATGACAACTGTTTTCGGGACTATTAAACCTATGCCTGTATTTTGCAGCTCTGCAAGAATGGTCAGTGCTTTGCATTGTCAACAGCGCGGTGGAAATTCCGATAGCAAAATGATATACGAACAAGAGCAGAAGAATAAACTATAGTTGTTTTGTAGGATAACAACTGTTTCGGAAATAATTAAACCTTAGCCTGTCTTATGCATACACTGGAAGGATTGCCGATGCTTGAGCATTATAATAACCTGTTGAAAAACTCCGATAAGCAAAGTGCGCTAAAAATAATTGATGAATACTTCAGAATTTTTGAAGAGAAAGATCCTCCTGATCTTCTCTGGTTCCTGTTAACAACATGTCTCCGCTCTGATAATGAAGAAATCGATGCGCGCCAGCGAGGCAACATGATTTTTTTCTATGAATACAGCGTTATCTTTTTTAAGGCTGCTTATTTTTTATTCAATGATCGAAATAATAGTACTAAGAAAAAGAAGAAGGATTGAATTTAAAAAATAATAACTCGTCTTGTAGTCTTCATTACTGCTTTTGATGTTTAATATATAGAAGACGATAACAACTAATAAAAATCATCTCTGGTAAATGTAAAAGTTATTTTCTTCATTGTACATGATGAATGATCGTCAATGAAGATTAGTAGCAGAGATGGTTAAAATAAAGAGGCTGTCAAAAAAGTTATTATCCAGGCTATCCGGTAGAAAAGAGAGGGAAGATGTAACTGGGTTCTTTGCTTTCGGCTTTACCGGGGATAATGACTTTGAAGACAGCCTCAGTTTTTATAAGTAATCTCAATAGATATACTCTACTTCACTATCAGTTTGCGGCTGACCAGGTAACCCAATCTTTACATCTGCATGTTGCGGTAATCCATTCGCAGAATAAGTATACGTATACACATACCTGTCTTCCGCAATAAGGTTTGCGTCAAAATGATCTTCCTGTTTGATATTATTCTTTCCCGATGTCTGCCAGAATAAAGCCAGCAGGTCATTATACCCAAATAAAGGATTCGGTTTATCATCATATTGCAGGTCAACATGACCGGCCCTTACTAGTTGACCAGGCACTGCAGTCGCCATCATCAATACTGTTTTTACCGGGTTGCCATTACTGTATTCAAAATTGAATTCGAAGAACGGAATGAAATCATCGTCCGCTCCCCAGTATAAAGTTGCTTTTGTTAACTGCTGACTTTCATAGTGATAATTGGTATATCCTGTTTTAACAGCACCTTCAAAGACATCAGCTCTCGTCATGATGCCGTTTTCATATACGGGTACGATCTTCTCCCCGGCACTGCTTTGCAACTGTGTGATTTTTTTCTGTGCATTATAGCTCACCTGGTAAGTGATCGTGTTGCCATCCGTGATAACATCATTGCTTACCGTTGCTCTCTTGACAGTGCCATCTGCATTGTATTCAAACTTGATAAAATCTTCCCCGTTCTTATATTCCTTTATTTTTGTGGTGACGGAAACAGGAGGAGGCGTGTTTTCGGTTTTATCTTTTTTGCAGGAAGCAGGAAATGTGAGGATGCTACCCAATAACACGATAACAGGTATCGGCCGGGTAATAGTTTGTAAACGCATGATTTAATTTTAAATTTTTAAGGATTGGTTCAGGAAGCAAAGAAAAGGCGGCGACCGGCGGGACAAAAGGGCAATAAGTATGAATTGTATTTTTGTAATCCTGGATTGAGCCATAGAATGGCCCGTCCTTTGCCTGAATAAAAAATATGCTATCAAAAAAATTCTGGAAAGGTGCGGGTGTGGTCAGTATGGAAATGATCGGAGCCATGGCGGTATTTACAGCAGGTATCGCCGGATTGGTGTTTGCTATACGACCTTATTTCCGCCGGCATAAAGAGGTGGACTTTGAAGTATTCGGCGCCATACGCCCTTATACCAATGAAGCCAATACGGGTATCATGGAAGTGATAACCACGCTGGCTAAACACCAGTTCCTGATACCCGCCAATATCTGCCTGATCCTGTATTTTCTTTTTGTGCGTAAACGCACATGGTTCTCGATCCGTGTTGCAGCGATTGCATTAAGCAGCCTGATCCTGATGTTCATGTTAAAACAATTGTTCCAGCGTCATCGGCCCGAATCACCGGTTGGATTACCGGCAAGAGGATTGAGTTTCCCCAGTGGTCATGCTATTATGAGTGTTACCTTTTATGGATTACTTATCTATATCATTGCGTATACGATAAAGAATAAAGCTTTGCGAGCTTCACTGATCAGTCTTCTTGTTGTCTTAATATTACTGATCGGTTTCAGCCGCGTTTATCTCCGGGTGCATTATGCCAGCGATGTAATAGGTGGGTATACAGTGGGTATATTATGGTTATTTATTTCGCTGGCAATTCTTAAGCGTATCGAAACATATAATAAAGAACAAAATAAATTACCGGCACAGGTGATCAAATCCGAATAAGATCAGGAAGGAAGCGGGTATTGTTGTAAAACGATACGGAAAGAAGTGCCTTCGCCCGGTGTGCTTTCTATATGGATGCTGCCGCCATTGCGTTCCACCATATTTTTTATGATGTATAATCCTACTCCACTGCCATCGGTTTTATCAGAGAAGCGTGTAAATGGAAGGAATAATTGTTTGCCATGCAGTGAAAGATCTATCCCCTGGCCGTTATCAGTAAACGTAAATACAATAGCCTGCTGCTGACGGGAAGCAGAAACAGTCACCTGCAGCGGCCGGTCCGGCAGCGCATATTTGATAGCATTATTCAGGAGATTGCTGAAAATACTTTTAAGGTATACGTCGATGAAATTTAATTCGGCCACCTGGCTGAAATCTGTTTGTATACATATATTCTGGCTCTCAATAATCTCTGCAAACTCATCCAGTATATCGGCAAAAATAATCGCAGGTGATAAGGGTTTTACTACATCGGGTGATCCATCCCCAAGTTGAATGATCTTATTCAAACTGAGCATGATGGATTCCAGCCGTTCGGCAGAACGGTGCATGATCTGGATATAATTCTGAATAGGTGAAGGGATTTCCTCTTCTTCCACAAGCAGGAGAGCCAGCCTGAGTTTGGTAAGTGAATTCTTTAGATCATGTGAAAGTGCAAAGGTGAATTGCTGCATGTCGCGGTAACGTTCCCATTCATTTTTCGCCACGATGGTATTTCCATAAAAAACCGGCAGTCTATTGGTACTGATATCCCGGGGAAGTTCTTTTTCTATCGTATAAAGTTTATCGCGCATTTCAGCTTTCAGGTATGAGTGACCATCCTCCTTTTCATAAATGCTAAAAACGACCCGTTCTCCCCCGCGTGTGAGATTGAATGAATTATTTGAAACATTGACCGCAAAACAAATTTGTTCGGGCGGTGAAAGACCGGCCCAACCCGCTACCTGAATAGATAGTTGGTGGAGACGAAGAATATCAGCATCGGATTTTACTTCCCATTGAGTTAGTTCGGTCGACATGTGTCAATGTTAGGCCGTTTTGGGGAAATAATTCATCAGGGAAATCCCTGATTTTCCTTTAAGTTTTTATTATGAGTTAATGGCATCGTTATTTTAGTAGTGAAACAACAGTTATGAAAGACAGAATTAAGGTATTTCATTTAGAAGATTATAAGATTATGCGCGATGGCATCAGGTTTCTCTTGTCACAGGACGGTGATATTTCCGTGGTCGGAGAGGCCCGGAAAGGAGAAGAGCTCATGCAGCTATTACCGCAGACAGATATCGATGTGCTCTTGCTGGATATATATCTCGATGGTATGGAAGACACCCGTACGATGGATGGCTTCACCATCTGCGAGCGGGTGCACCAGCAGTACCCTTCGGTGAAAGTCGTGGCACATTCTGTGTATGATGATGCAGACAGGGTGGCCCGGATCATGAATGCAGGGGCTATGGGGTTTGTCTCTAAAAAAGCAGGGTATGAGGAACTGGTAAAGGCTATTAAAACCGTCTACTCCGGTAAAAAATATATCTGCGCCGAAACCTCCAAGAAATTGAAAAATCTTAATGACTTCCTGGAAGGTATCGTTGATACGTTAAGAGGCGAAAAAGATTTCTTTTCGCAGCGTGAAAAAGAGGTCCTGGAGTTACTGGGAAATGGTTACTCTACGAAAGACATTGCTAAAAAACTTTTTATTACGGAAAAAACAGTAGAAACACATCGGAAGAACATGGCTAAAAAAGCGAATGTCAAGAATACAGCAGAACTGGTTGCTTTTTCTTCGGCAAGAGGATTTTTAAAACATTAAATAAAAATTGTGTATCAGGATATCCGGCAAATAGGGGAATTATCAAAGGACGGAGTTTTTATATATGACTTCGATAATGAAAACTTTGAGTACATCAATGATAATTTTGCTGCGCTGTTCAATCTTGACAGGAAATTATTGATACAGCAGCCGCGCCTGACTATTCCGTTAATCCGTTCGGAAGACACTTTCTATTTAAACAGCCAGCTGGCAGATCTTAAAAAAAACAAGACGGTATCGGGTACTGAATTTCGTTTGCAGTTTGAAGATGGAACCATCCGGCATCTCAGTTGTGATGCATTTATCCTGGGACATGCTTCGCTGATGGCAGGGTTTGTAAAAGATATATCGAAAGAAAAAGAGCACGAAGATTATATTATTAACTATGGCGCCAGGAAAGATACACTGCTCGATATGATGACGCATAATCTTTCCGGCCCGCTGTTGCTTTCACAAAATATCCTTGCCTGGATGCAGGAGACCTATAAACATAAAGCACCCGGTGAGATAAGTTCACAGTTATTAATGATCCAGGAAAACACAAAACATTGCCTGGAGATCGTCAATGATTTTTTAAAAGAAGAGCATCTTGAATCGGAACGGATCTATGTGAGAAAAACAAGGTTTGATCTGCTGGACAGGATCAGGGTAACACTGGAAAAACTGATTGCAACGAATAAGAATAAAACCTTCCGCCTGATCACTGACCTGGAACACCTGAATATTTATACGGATAGCGTCAAATTCTTCCAGGTGATTCACAACCTGCTTTCCAACTCGATCAAATTTTCCCCGGAAAATGCGCAGATCGACCTGATCGTGGAAGAAACACCGGCTACGTTTATTATCCGGGTAAGAGATACCGGGATTGGAATACCGGCTCATTTGCATGACCGGCTGTTCGAAAAAAGAACACCTGCGGGTCGGAAAGGCATCAATAATGAAGCATCAACCGGTCTTGGCCTCTCGATCGTAAAGGCGCTGGTAGATTTAATGGGCGGTAAAGTCTACTTTGAATCCGAAGAAAATAAGGGATCTACTTTCTCGGTTGAATTGCCGAAAGACTGATCAGCTAATAAAGCAAGCATCACGGTCATGATGCTTGCTTGCTTTGGTCTCATTCTTATTATATCTTTCTCACCGGATTTTCCTTCACAATCGAAGCCAGCAGCCGCCCGCCGGGTAATTCCTGCGAAGCATAATATAATTGAAGGTTGCCTCCATTTGTTTTTTGCAGCGCAAGAATGTCTTTTGCTTTAATGTTCATGCCCTTGTTGTTCCCGGAAGCATTGGCAAACTGCCAGGTTTTGATCACCTTATTGCCGGCATCTTTGATCATGATGCTTCTTTCTTTTCCCAATACACCGCAATGACTGTAATACACATCGATATCGTCATTGTAATTTCCCTCGTTCAGTGCAATCTGTTTGGATCCTTTCAAAGCGGCAACATACTGCTGCATGACCAGTTTTTTGTTCAGGTAAATCTCGTAACTATCACCACCCGGCCGTGATGAAAAGGATAAGAACATCAATGAAAGCGCCACCAGCGATGTAAAACCGGTGATCTTTTTTTTGTTAAGTGTTTGCATATACTTTTTTTTAAATGATGTAATAAAGGCCCCTGGCCATTGCTGCTGTAAAGGAATAGCGTTTGCAGGCAGCTAACCAATTTGTTTGACAAACTGCGGGGGCCGCATGATATAATGCGGCAGGCAGGAATTGTATCCCGAACGGCGAAGCGATCCTATATTTGCAGATGTTCCGGAAAAAACCAGATGTAGATGTGATCAAAGATATATTACAGGCCGCGCTTGTGGCTTATCCTGCATCTGTATTTATACAAAGCCTGAATCACCAATATGAAGAAAGAGGAGGGTTAAGCAAAAAGCAATTGCAGGGATTATTTCAGAAAGCATCAAAAGTAAAGTCGATACCACCCAATAAACTGGCCACACTGGAAGCAGAAATATTGAAAAGGCCCAACCGTTATAAATCTGCAGCGCCTCCGCCGGAACCGCTTTATACCAAGGATATTGTTACCGGCAAAATGATAGAAGAAATCCTGGTAAAATATCCGCAACACAAGCGGGTGCTGTTTTTCAAGGCCAAATATGATAACAACGAGGTGCTTTCTGCTACTGATATAATGGAGCTGGAAAAATTCCATAAGCTATTGCGATGAACAGGGGAGTGGTGTTAAGGTTTAGATTTTAGGTGTTAGATATGAAGATAATAAGGCGAGTAAAATATTTTCAGACTGAACAATAAATTTCCTGAATTGCCTTTTCAACCTAAAACCTAAAACCTAAAACCTAAAACCTAAAACCTAAAACCATTCCCTACATCTTATTGACATAAACTAATTGTCTCGGTGGATTCCGTGGAGAATTGTATCTTATTTACTTTGGAGAGTTTATTATAATACAGAATGAGTGTTCCGTAAGAAGTATCATAGGCATCCCAGTCCGTATCTTTTATTTTTGGGTTGCCTAATGACTTGAAGAGAGCAGCGCTTTTGCGGCTGGCGCCCATTAAGGGCACGGTTAACTTGCCCTTAAATTTATCACGGATCTCTACATAATTCCGGCCCGTATAAAAATATACATCCTGTGCTTTATAAGCGACCAGTCCTCCGCATCTGGAAGTTGCATCTTCAGGTTCTTCACTGGTAAAACAAGGTAACATTTTTTTGATCTGCCCGGGAGTGAACTTCGGTTCCACACCATTGATCCTTCCGTCGAGGATATCGACGACAAAGGTGCCGCATTGATTCTGTGTCGAAGTTTTTAGTTGTGCCTGGCAGTTGTACACCAGTAAAAAGGATAGAAATAAAAGAAATGGTTTCATAAAATATGTTTAAGTATTGCTATGCCGTAACAGCAAAATCCTTGCTAGAAACGGCCATCAGGCACGGGATCGAATAATCGGGGAGAAAGACAAGCTGTTTGTAGTAAAGTCCGGCAGCATTTTTCCTATTGCACAGCAGGAGAAGAAAATAAGATTTTTAAATAAGACCGATTGGTCTTATTTTTGGGCCGTGACATTTTCCAAAGCAGAAAAAACAAGACAATTCATCATCGAAAAATCAGCCCCGATTTTTAACCGGAAGGGATATGCGGCTACTTCGATGGCGGATATACTGGAAGCGACAGGTCTTGCCAAGGGAGGCATCTATGGAAACTTTACCAGCAAGGATGATATTGCGGTGGAAGTATTTGACTATTCCTATGGTAAACTGAAACAGGAACTACAGGCCCGTATCCGCCAGCAAAAAACAGCTTCCGCAAAACTGATCACTATTCTTGATTACTATCGCAACTATTCGATCAGGCCGCATATCGAAGGTGGCTGCCCGTTGCAGAACACCGCTATCGAGGCCGATGATAATATCCCGTTTTTGAAAGCAAAAGCCAGGGCTGCACTCGAAGAAATGCTGGATTCATTACGTAAAATGATCCAATACGGTATTGAATACAAAGAATTCAGAAAAGATATTGACGCAGTCAAAGAAGCAGAATTGTTTTTTGCCAAGATCGAGGGTGGGATTATGATGGCGAAGTTGCGCGACAATCCCCGGACATTGAATCATATACTCGACGAAATAAAAGAACAGGTAAACGGCTGGAAAAAAAGCTGATATTTTTTTGAACTAAAAAAGACCGATAGGTCTATTTATCGTTAAAACATTCTTTATGGAAAAAAATCCTTTTTCATTTTACCGGATCCGTTTTTCGGATTGCGACCCCTTTGGTCACCTCAATAATGCACGTTATATCGATTACTTTTTAAATGCGCGGGAGGATCACCTGAAAGATCATTACCAGATCGATCTGAAAGATTTTTATGGACAGGGGATTGGCTGGCTGGTAGGATCGCATGAGATCATTTACCGCAAACCGGCTCCATATAATGAGCGCGTCTATATCGGATCTGCTTTATTGAAAATCGTTGATGATAATACCCTGCTGGTTGAAATGCTGATGATGGATGAAAAACAATCCCATGTAAAATCGATCCTGTGGACAACTTTTATCCCGGTTAATGTTAAGACAGGCAGAAGAGAAGCACCACCCGCTTCATTCCTGGCATTTGCCAAAACCATCGAAAGCGATATCGATATTGCCCAGGGGCTCAAAGCAAGAGAAATGTCCCTCCGCCCAACCCGCACTCCAACACCTAACACCTAAAATCTAACACCACAACTGCCTGCACTTTTTTATCTAACTCTTCTTTATTTTTAACCTGTCGTGGTTTTCCGGGTAATTAAGCAGAGATTTAGCACTATGATTAAAAATAAAACGATGAAGCTGTCTTATATCTTTTCCCTGGCCCTGTTGTTTTCTGGTTTTTTAATACAGGCACAACCTGTAAAAAAGTATGGTCAGCTCAAAGTAGTGGGTACACAATTGACGGATGAACATAACCAGCCCGTTGTATTACGCGGAGTAAGTTATGGCTGGCATTGTTTCTGGCCGCGGTTCTATAATGCAGGTACGGTGAATTGGCTCGCCAATGACTGGAAATGCGATGTGGTGCGAGCCGCAATGGGTGTGGAACCCAGGGATGGTTACCTGGAAAAACCTGAATGGTCAACCGAACAGGTGAAGAAAGTGACAGATGCTGCGATCAGGGATAATATCTATGTCATCATTGACTGGCATAGTCATAACATAAAGCTCAATGAGGCTAAAAAGTTCTTTGCTGAAATGGCTACGGCCTATGGAAAATATCCGAATGTGATCTATGAGATATTCAATGAGCCGGATTATGAAACGTGGGAAGAAGTAAAGAATTACTCGGCGGAAGTGATCAAAACCATCCGGGCTATCGATCCTGATAATATTATTCTTGTTGGTTCCCCTCACTGGGACCAGGACGTTCATATCGTGGCCGATGATCCGTTGAAAGGATTCGATAATATTATGTATACCCTGCATTATTATGCCGCCACTCACAAACAGGATCTGCGTGACAGAGGTGATTATGCATTAAAAAAAGGCATTCCCCTTTTTATTTCAGAATCGGCTGGTATGGAAGCATCGGGTGATAAGGCCCTGGATTATGCAGAATGGGATAAATGGATCAACTGGAGTGAAAAGAATAAGATCAGCTGGATTACCTGGTCGGTATCCGATAAAAATGAAACCTGCTCGATGCTGTTGCCATCTGCCAAAAGCGAAGGCAACTGGAAAGAGGCTGATATGAAAGAATCAGGGATCAAAACAAGGGAGTTGCTGAGAAAATACAGGCAGTAACCGGGCTCTTGTAGTAAGCATGGAGACCAGGAGAAGCTGTATACTCAACATTGCATACTTATTTACCTGCTTCCCCAACGGAATGAATCGATCTCAAATCCAGCCAGGTCCAGTACGCGGTCCACAACTGTTGCAGCCACTTCATCGATAGTTGCAGGTTTGCTGTAAAAGGAAGGAGTGGCGGGGCAGATAATGCCTCCTGCAAGTGTTACCTGTTCCATGTTACGGATGTGTACAAGGCTGTAAGGAGTTTCACGGATCACCAGTATAAGTTTTCTCCTCTCTTTTAATATTACATCGGCGGCCCTGCTGATCAGGTCATTCGAAATACCTGAGCTGATCCTGCCTAAAGTGCCCATCGAACAGGGCGCAATGATCATCGTATCATATTTCCCCGAACCCGAAGCAAAAGGAGCCATAAAGTCATTGGCTGTATAAAACCGGGCTTTTATATCAGTATAACTCTCATCTCCGATTTCGGTTTTCCATACCAAACGGGCATTATCCGTCATTACAACCGACAATTCATGACATTGGTCATGTAATTGAGATAATTTGTGGAGCAATTGCTTGGCATAGATGGAACCACTGGCTCCCGTAATAGCGACTACAACTTTCTTCATATTGCCGATTGATTCGTAAAATTCCGCAATCAAACCCAAGATAAAAAGTATTTGTGCAAACGTTTCCGCAAAAAGGATAAATTGGTCCTTGTTTGATTCTAAGGCAGATAAATTGGTGTTGTGACATTGAGCCAGATCAACAAAAATGTCTATATGACAATTTTTCAAGAAAAAGAGCAAAAAAAAATTTTTCTATTAAATCTTTATTACGATATTGGTGCTGAATTTTCATAGGATAAGGTTTAATGGTTAATGGTTTTTGATTAGGGCCCTCCCGATTTCCTCGGGAGGTTCTTTTTTTTACACCTTCCTCAATTATTATAAAGAGATCCTTTACTACTACTATCCGGCGTGACCGTTTTTTACATGAAATAATAATCTTTAACGGGCATAACATTCCTTCCCATTCCATGCTAAATGGCCGGGATTACAATTTAATGATGATGATAAAAGTTCTTAACCGGTCATTAACATCAGAACGCTTTTGGCTGTTTACCAGGCTGTGAGGGTTTCTGTGTGTTTTCATTACCAAGGTTCTCGAGAATCCAGTTGGTCATGCGTGTCCACAGGTGCATAGTGGTGTTATCCAGTCCACCGGATATGCCATGATTCTTGTCGGGATAATAAGCGCTTTCAAAATCGATATTGCTTTTTACCAGTGCCTTGATCATTTGTACGCTGTTTTGAAAGTGTACATTATCATCTCCCGTACCATGAATCAGCAGGTATTTGCCTTTGATCTTATCAGTAAAATTGATAGGTGAGTTATCATCGTACCCGGAAGGATTTTCCTGGGGTGTACGCATGTATCTTTCCGTATAAATATTATCATAATATCTCCAGGAAGTGACAGGCGCAACAGCCACAGCTGCACTGAATACATCAGCTCCTTTGGTAATGGCGAGCGAACTCATAAAACCACCATAGCTCCATCCCCAGTGACCAATATTATTCTTGTCAACAAAAGGCATTTTGCCAATGAATTTCGCCGCATCGATCTGGTCCTCTATTTCGAACTTGCCTAATTGCAGGTAGGTTTTCTTTTTGAATTCTTCACCACGGTAACCGGTTCCGGTATTATCAACACTGACTACGATAAATCCTTTTTCAGCCAGCATCTGGTGCCAGAAGCTGACAGCGCCAAAGCGATTGGATACCTGCTGCGAGCCAGGGCCGCCATAATTGCAAAACAGTACAGGATATTTTTTAGAAGGATCGAAATTGGCAGGTTTCAGCATCCAGCCATTCAGGGTATCACCCTTGCTGTTGGGAACGCGGATGAATTCGGCTTTGCCTACAGCATACTCTTCGATCTTCGATTTCAGTTTTGTATTCTCGCCTACGGTCTTTACCGATTTTACTGTCACATCTTTCTTTCTATCGATAGTGATATCATTCAGTGTTACCGTCTGCGGGGTATTGATATCGGAGCGATAATCATAGAACTGGGTGAAGTTATCATTCAGCACCATGCGATGCCAGCCTTCTCCCTTTGTCAGGGCCACTGTTTTCCGGCCATCAAAATCGGTGACATACAGGTTGCGGTCCATCGGGCGGGGATAGGCCGCGGTGTAATAGATCTTTTTATTGATTTCATCCACACCATTGATATCGGTGATCTCGAAATCCCCTTTGGTGATCTGTGTTTTTGTTTTGCCATCGAGGCTATAGAGATAAAGATGACGGTATCCGTTCATTTCACTGGTAAAAAGAAAATTCTTTCCGTCTTTCAGGAACCACCAGTCATCATTGATCTCGACAAAATATTTATTCTTTTCTTCGTAGAGCAGGGTAGCAGCACCGGTTTGAGCGGCCGTACTGAGAAGTTTAAGATCATCCTGGTGACGGTTCATCCAATAAACGACCAACTGGTCATTGTTCTTTGTCCATTTGATCCGGGGAATATAAATATCGCCTTCGTCGTATTGCGCTTTTACATCATGACCGGAGGGAACATCATAAATATGGATCTCTACTTTCGAGTTTTGTTCGCCGGCTTTGGGATATTTATAGGTGTATTGTTTATTGTAATTGTCATTGTAGAAAGTAATATCATATTCTTTTACATTGGTCTCATCGAAGCGATAGTAAGCGATATGATCTCCTTTGGGGCTCCATTCATAAGCGCGGGTAAATTCAAATTCTTCTTCGTATACCCAGTCGCAATTTCCATTGATGATATAATTCCATTTACCATCGGTGGTTACTGCCCTGGTGCTGTTGGATGCGATATCATAGATGTACAGGTTGTTGTCCTTTACATAAGCGATCTTGCTGTTATCGGGCGAGAAAGTAGTGTGTATGAGTTTGGCAGTATCTAATTGAACTGTTTTTTTGGAGGCGATATCGAACAGGTAAGCAACGGCTTTGGAAGAACGGCGGTAAATGCTTTCGCGGTTGGTAAACACCAGCAGCTTCTTCTTATCGGGGCTCAGCAGGTAATCTCTTGCTTCGAGTGCTTTTCCTTTTTCATCTTTGATGTCTTTTACATTGACAATACTATCAAGGTTCTCTTCTGCAAAGCCGGGTACCATTTCGCTGCGGAAGGTTCCTTTTTTATAGATATCATCTAACGTGATCTGTTTTTTCTGAGCCGTGGCAATAACGGGCACGAACAATAAGAGAAGAAGGAATTTTCTCATCATATGTGAATGTTTAGAACATTAAAAATAAAGCAAAACAGGTAATACGGGTTGCCGTACGTGTAAAAAGAGGTAGTCAAAACTAAAAAGTCAAAAATCAAAAAAGCCGCTGTTACTGCAAGCTGTCCTGACTTTTGACTTTTTAATTTTGACTTACCGGCGTATAGCCCGGTTATTTATTTCTTGGCTTCTCCAGCATATAATCGAACCGTTTGCCTGTCACTTCCGCCATGTCAGGAATGGCTTCTACTTTATATTCCCCGGCATCCAGTTTCTTTTTGGTAGCAGAGAAAGCTTTCAATGTAGCTTCTATATCCTCATCGGTATGCACCGCTGTAGGAATAAGGCGATAAATGATATGCCCTTTTGGTATAACCGGGTA
>CAMLGR010000070.1 GCA_946479615.1 uncultured Bacteroidota bacterium
AAAACTTAATACCCCCCTGTCTCCGCAATGGGGTTGTGCCATCGGTAATGTAGGGATCGAAGGAAAGAAACCCGGCGAACTGGATAGCTTCCTGTTTGCCAACTATAAGATCCATGCAGTCGGCATCGACTGGGAAAATATTCATGGTGTCAGAATAACCCCGAATGTTTATACAACAATTGCTAATCTTGATGTGTTAGTAGAAGGAATTACGGCTTTTTCAAAGATTTAAACCAAAGAAACAGAATGTAGAATTTAAAATATAGAATGTAAAATGTAGAAGGGTCAGCCATTGAAAGGAGCCGGGTTTATATTTTACATTTTAAATTCTACATTCTGCATTTCTTTCTTATATGTCCCAAACCAACCGCAAAATCAACCTCCTCCAGGCGACCTCTATCAATATGATAGACATGGTAGGCATTGGGCCGTTTGTCGTAATGCCGTTTGTCGTGAGCCAGTTTCAGAACGGGCTTTTTTTATGGGCCTGGGTGTTTGGAGCATTCACTGCTTTTATGGATGGAATGATCTGGAGCGAACTGGGCGCGAAATATCCATTGGCAGGTGGTACCTATAATTTTCACCGGATCGCATTTGGTGAAAAAGGCGGCAAGATGATGAGTTTTTTATTTGTCTGGCAAACCGCCATCCAGGCGCCGCTGGTCGTAGCTTCCGCTTCGATCGGGTTCGCACAATATCTTTCTTATCTCGTAGAGTTGAATTTCTGGCAGGAGAAAATTATTTCCGGTGCTTTGGTACTATTTGTAGGATTCCTGTTATACCGGAAGATCGAAGCGGTAGGAAAACTTTCTGTTATTTTCGGATCGGTCGTGATCGTTACTATTGTTTGGATCGTGATCAGTGGATTGACACACCGGCAACATACGATCCCATTACTTCCTTCGGGTAATGATTCATTCTTTTCTTTTGCTTTCTGGACAGCCATTGCACACGGCTCGTTAAAAACGGTGTATAGTTATCTTGGTTATTATAATGTCTGTCATCTTGGTGGCGAGATCCGTCAACCGGAAAGAAATATTCCCCGCAGTATTTTTATTTCCATTCTCGGTATTGCCACTTTGTATATACTGATGAATGTAAGCGTGATGGGTGTGGTGCCCTGGCAGACCGTCAGGCAGGATGATAAATACCTGGTGAGCACCTTTATGCAACAGATCTATGGACATTCGGCCGGGGTGATCGTTACCGTGATGATATTATGTATTGCAATGGCTTCTTTATTCGCGGTGATCCTCGGCTATTCAAGAGTACCCTATGCTGCTGCCGCAGATGGTAATTTCTTTAAAATATTCGCGCGGCTGCATCCTACCAAAGACTTCCCTTATGTCTCTTTATTATTCCTCTGCGGGCTTGGTTTTATTTTCAGCCTCTTTATGAAACTAAACAATGTCATCACCGCTATTCTTGCCATGCGCATCGTGGTTCAGTTCATGGCACAGGCGGTCGGTGTAGTGTTGCTGCGGAAAAGGATCGGCAAAGAAAGGCTCCCTTTTAAAATGTGGCTCTTTCCTGTTCCCGTTATTCTTTCTTTATTGATCTGGCTGTTTCTTTTTTATAAAACCGGCTGGTATGCTGTCTGGGGATCGCTGATCGCCGCAGCAGGATTAGGTGTTTATTTTGTGTTACGATCCCTCCGGGAAACAAAACGAATCTAAGTCAACTCCCTGTGGTCCTCTGTGTATTCTCTGTGATACTCTGTGGTATATGCCCCGTAGTAAGATACCAGATTATAGTATTGAGAACTTATGAATAGAAGCTCTCTTACAAGAATTATACGCAGAGGACCACAGAGGATACACAGAGGGCCACGGAGTATTATTATTTCCAACTTAGCTCTGCTCTGCCATTGATTCCCCTGTTTGCACCACTACCACCAATACTGCCATCCGAAGAGCTGGTAATAATTCCCTGCAATCCTTTTGTATAATTAGAACCACCACCTCCGCCCCCCGAAGCATATGGATCATCAGCTAAGAAAGCGCTGCCATAGGTTCCGGCTGCACCGCCACCAAGCCAACCGGCACCACCCCAACCTTCACCCACTGCTTTGGCATTATTGGTACCACCTTTAAGGGCTGTTCCGTTGGTGCCACGGTTACCTGAATTGCCGGCATTTCCACCATTACCACCTGTACTGGCAGTCGCGCCTGTACCGCCATTGCCAGAATGAAAACTCCCTGATCCGGTGCTTCCCGCAGAAGCATTCATACCGCCATCACCACCACGACCGCCATGCGCCGAACCATTTCCTCCTGATGCCGCGACCGCGAGATATTGGTCATTCATTTTTATAGCAGTGATGCTTCCGGCTTTGCCGGGCCCGCCGCCTTCACCTACTATAATAATATATGTCTGTCCTTCTTTTACAGCCATCTCTCCACTGACAAAGCCACCTTTTCCTCCACGACCCTGTTCGCCGCCACCCCATCCGCCGGGACCGGTTAATGATACCTTTATTATAGTAACTCCTTTTGGTATGAGAAATTTATAGACGCCGGGCGTAGCAAAGGATTTGGAATTGATTTGTGCAAAGGAGGTTTGCAGGAAGAACAGGCCAACCACCAGTGCCGGGTAATATCTTTTCATGTTAAGCTATTTCAGACCAAGATAGAAAGCAGGAAAGCGATTTTAACTACATCATTGTGTAGGCAACAAAACCGGCTCCTTGTTCAGGTTTCTTACTTATGCAAAAATGAATATCCACATACTTGAACATGTCCTTACAGCGTTAAGTTATTTTTCTTTTACATTTGTCGATAATCAAACCCGGTTGAATGAATCATCCAAAGGGAAAACTGATCGCGATAGGCGGAGCCGAAGACAAAGGAACTGACCTGGAAGGCGGGAAAATACATAGAAGCAATCTCAATTTTTTTGAACTTGGTATTCTGCGCCGTGTCGTGGAAGAAGCCGGCGGGTTCTCCTCCCGTATCGAAGTCATCACCACTGCATCGATGATACCTTACGAAGTAGGCGAGGCTTACCTCAATGCCTTTGGTAAGATTGGTTGTACCAATGTCGGCGTCATGCATATCCGCAACCGCCAGGATACCCTGAATCCTGAATACCTCGAACGCGTTCGCCAATGCAATGCCGTCATGTTTTCCGGCGGTAACCAGTTACGCTTAAGTGTGACCGATGGCGGCACTGAATTTTTATCGATCATCAGATCCAGATACGAGAACGAGAATTTTGTAGTGGCCGGTACATCCGCCGGCGCTATGGCCATGAGCCAGACCATGATCTATGAAGGCAATGCTACCCGCGCGCATCTCAAAGGCGAAGTGAAAATGACATCGGGACTGGGTTTTATCAGCGCCGTGATCATCGATTCGCATTTTGAAAAACGGGGACGGTTTGGCCGTCTTTCACAAGCAGTGGCTACCAATCCAAGCTGTATCGGTATCGGTTTGGGAGAAGATACCGGTATGCTGGTCACGCAAGGCAATAAAATGGAAGCGATCGGCAGCGGGTTGGTCATCATTATTGACGGACACGATATACTTCATTCCAATATAGCCGATATCCCCGACGGCAATCCTATCAGTATTGAAAATCTCAAAGTGCATTTCTGTGAAAAAGGAAATGGCTATCTCATCCGCGAACGTAAATTTTTACCCGAAGCCAGTATCGGCGCGGTGATAAAGAAACAGGTGGATGTGGAGTAGTGAATGGTTAATAGTGAATGGTGAATGGAGCCTTAATCTATGTGAAACCTATGGGGGTTCAAGCGAGGTCTTGCGAAGCAGACCTCGCGCTGTAAGTTTTTACCACATAGACACATAGGAACATAGGGTTCACATAGAAAGTCTTTGGTCAGATAGTAATTAAACGCCTTTGACGAGGTAATAATTTTTCTTTCCTTTCTGCACCAGGATATATGTACCGTGAAGCAATAAACTGCTGTTTACAATAAACTGGATATCCTCTATCTTTTTACGGTTGATACTTACGCCGCCTCCCTGCACTGTTTTTCTGGCTTCTCCTTTACTCGCAAAAATGCCTGTTTCGGCAAGGAAGGAAACGACATCGATACCGGTATCAAGTTTCTCTTTTGCAAAATTGGATTTTATCACTCCTTCCATTGCTTCGAGATCATCGATACTCAAATTTTCGGCTGGTGCGCTTTGATTGGCAAATAATTTCTGCGTCGTCTCTATCGCTTTAGCGAGTTCCTCTTTTCCATGTACAAAGGAAGTAATCTCTTCGGCCAGTCTTTTTTGTAATAATCTTTTACCGGCATCCTGTTTATGATCGGCGAGTATGCGTTCTGTATCTTCTTTCGTAAGAAAAGTGAAAATGCGGATCCATTTTTCTGCATCTTCATCAGTGGCGTTCAGCCAGAACTGGTAAAACTGGTAAGGCGATGTGCGTACCGGATCGAGCCATATATTTCCTTTCTCGGTTTTACCAAACTTGCCGCCATCGGCTTTGGTGATCAGCGGGCAGGTAAAGGCAAATGCTTCACCGCCTGCTTTCCGGCGGACCAGTTCGGTACCGGTTACAATATTGCCCCATTGATCGCTGCCGCCCATTTGCAGTTTGCAATTCTTATTCTTATACAGCCAGTAAAAATCATATCCCTGCACGAGTTGATACGTAAATTCTGTAAAGCTCATGCCGGCGTCGCCTTCAATTCTCTTCTTCACACTATCCTTGGCCATCATATAATTAACCGTAATATGTTTACCTACATCACGGATAAAATCGAGGAAACTAAAATCTTTGAACCAGTCATAATTATTCACCATTTCGGCGGCATTGGGTTTGGCCGGGTCGAAATCGAGGTATTGCATCAGTTGTTTTTTCACGCCTTCCTGGTTATGACGCAATACATCTTCACTCAACAGGTTTCTTTCTTCGCTTTTTCCGCTGGGGTCTCCGACCATGCCGGTAGCGCCGCCGACCAGGGCGATCGGTTTGTGCCCGGCCTTTTGCAGGTGTACCAGTAACAGGATGGGGACCAGGCTGCCGATATGGAGACTGTCCGCCGTAGGGTCAAAACCGATATAGGCATGGGTCATTTCCTTTTTCAGTTGCTCCTCGGTTCCGGGCATGATGTCCTGGATCATACCACGCCAGCGTAATTCTTCGATCAGGTTCATTGTCTTAAATCAATGTTTTGCCGCAAATGTAGCACAGAACGAGAAAGGAGAAATTAAATACAATATTTTTCTAACCTATTCGTTTTCAAGCGTTAGGTTTTTTCCTTAGTAAAAGCCTGATGAACACTATAATATTACAAGCCTAAAGACTATTTTTACAGGCAGCCGAAACCCTAAGAACCTTGTCTGTATTAATTGCTTATAAGAAAACTATCCGAATGAAACCTTCCAGAGTATACCTGACCCTATTAACGACTGTCTTATCTATAGCTGCTGCTGCACAGTTTCGTAAATATTCAAACGAATTTTTAAATATCGGCGCCGGCGCCCGCGGCCTGGCAATGGGTAGTTCACAGGTAGCTTCGGTAGCAGATGGTACGGCGGGTTACTGGAATCCTGCCGGTCTCGTCGGTGTAAAAGACAATCCCCAGATCAATTTCATGCATGCTGAATATTTTGCCGGTATCGGTAAATATGATTTTGCCAGCATCGCTTTTCCTTCCGCCAATAATAAAAGAACATTTGCTGTAACCGGATTGCGTTTTGCCGTGGATGATATCATGAACACCCTGTTCCTGGTAGAGCCCGATGGTTCTATCAACTATAACAATATTCAATCCTTCTCTTCGGCCGACTATGCATTCCTGCTTTCCTTTGCCCAAAAGTTAAAAGAAAGCGAGCATAAGAATGTGCAGTTTGGTATCAATGCCAAGATCATTCACCGCAACGTAGGCAAATTTGCCAAAGCATGGGGATTTGGATTTGATGCAGGCGTACAGATCTTCAAAGACAAATGGAAATTTGGTATTGCCGCCCGTGACCTGACAACGACCTTCAATGCCTGGTCATTCACCTTTACAGAACGCGAAAAAGAAGCCTTATACCTGACCAATAATGAGATACCGGTAAAATCAACCGAATTGACTTCACCACGCCTCATCATTGGCGCCTCACGTGAATTTGCACTGGGAGGCAGAACCACTTTACTTGCCGAAGCCAATGTAGACCTGACCTTTGATGGTAAACGTAATACGGTAGTGAGTGCCGACCCGGTGAGTGCCGATCCGAAGATCGGCCTGGAATGTAATTTTCACAATGTATTTTTCCTGCGGGCGGGCATTAATAATTTTCAGCGCGCATTGGCCGATGGTGATACGCTCAACCAGAAAAAAGTATGGATCTATCAACCCAGTGCCGGTGCGGGCTTTAAGATCCAGAATGTTACGATCGACTACGCGTTCACCAACCTGGCCAACCAATCCAACCCGTTATTTACCCACGTATTTTCTTTGCGTTTAGATATGGTCTCTGACAAATCGAAGAATAAAAACAAGAAGAAAAGATAATCCGCACCTATAAAAATTGTTTCATGAAACGAATTTTACTTTTGTTATTTCTGGCTGCTGCTTTCTCAGCAAAGGCACAGCCGTATAATAATGAATGGATCGATTATAGCAAGACCTACTATAAATTTAAAGTAGGAGCTAATAATTTATACAGGATCCGGCAGGCTACCCTGGCCTCATTGGGCCTGGGCGCTGTGAATGCCGATCATTTTCAATTATGGAGAAACGGAGTGCAGGTACCTGTTTATACTTCCGTGCAGGGCGCGCCACTCGGAAGCAGTGACTACATTGAATTTTGGGGTTTGATGAATGATGGTAAAGCAGATTCCCCCATGTACCGCGAGCCGGAATACCAGTTATCCGATAAATGGAGTTTACAAACAGATACTTCTGCATACTTCCTGACTGTAAATACAGCAGGAGGTAATGATAGGATGGTGCCTACTGCGAATAATCTGGCAGGTAATACACTCTTGCCGGAACCTTATTATATACACGTCGACGGCAGGTATTATAAAGATAAAATGCATCCGGGCCGGGCGGAGATCGTGGGGGATTCTTATACTTATTCTGCCTCTTACGATAACGGGGAAGGATGGACCTCGGGAGATATTGGTCCGGGCTCTACGCTGTTGGTCTATGTCACCCAGGCGCTAGCCTATACAGGAGCCGGGGCTCCGGTAGGAGTTCTCCGGGTAAACGCGGCAGGTAATGCAGTGCATGCCAGGAATTTTATTGTGAAAATGGAGGGCGATTCAATAGGTGGTCAGGCCCTGAATTATTATGATGCGATTAAATACAGTACGACATTTAATATGTCGCAATTCAACCAGGCTTTTGCCACTATAGGAATTACAAACCAATGTCCCGATGCCAATGACCGGATGGTCTTTTCGCAGGTAGAAATTCAATACCCGCACATTTTTAATTTCAACAATGCTATCAATTATACTTTCGACTTGCCAGCGAACCCGGCCGGTAATTACCTGGAAATAACCAGCTTTGGCCATAGTGGTGTCCCGCCGGTATTGTATGACCTGACAAATCATAAAAGATATGTTTGCGATATCACAAATCCCAGCGTGGTAAAAGTGGTGCTGGCCCCATCGGCAGTTGATCGTAAACTGGTACTGGTCAATGAGACATCTGGTAATATTATAGACATCAACTCATTCCAGGCCCGCAATTTCGTGAACTATGCGCTTCCTGCTAATCAGGGAGATTACCTGATTATTACCAATTCTGTATTGGCAGGCCCGTTATCAGGTGTTGATGCAATTGAAGATTACAGGGCTTACCGTTCTTCAGCTGTGGGTGGTAGCTACAATGCCAAAGTATACCTGGTCGATGAATTGGTTGATCAATTTGCATATGGAATAAAAATGCACCCGTTATCGATCCGTAATTTTTTAAGATGGGCGCGGGCAACTTATAGTATGCCACTGAAAGATGTTTTTCTCGTTGGTAAAGGTCTGACGTATAACCAATATAGGGTTAATGAGATTGCCAACCCCGTACTTCTTTCCCAGCTTTGCCTGGTTCCGACATTCGGATACCCGGCAGCCGATAACCTGTTATCTGCACAGGGAAATAGTTCAGTACCCCTTACACCTATTGCACGGCTATCTGTTATCAACCGGGCCGAAATAACCGCCTACCTTAATAAAGTAAAACAATACGAACAACTGCACCAGGCTGCTCCTTCACCTACCATTGCCGATATGGCCTGGCACAAAAATGTTGTGCATGTAACAGGAGCCAGTGATGATGTGACGACACAAATATTGCAAACGGCGAATGAAGGATTTCAACGTATCATTGAAGACACACTGTATGGCGGAAAGGTCTATGATTTTACAAAGAACAGTTCGGAATCGGTGCAACAATTAAGCGGCAGCCAGTTGGCTTCCTTATTCCAGGAAGGTCTCGGCCTGCTGACTTATTTCGGTCACTCATCCGCTTCCACACTGGAATTTAATCTTGATAATCCCCAGAATTATAACAATGCAGGTAAATATCCTGTGATGATCGTAATGGGATGTAATGCGGGAAACTTTTATAATCTTAACCCGGCACGTCTTTCAACGAAAGAAACCGTATCGGAAAAATATGTACTGGCTCCCGAAAGAGGAGCTGTAGCCTTCCTGGCCAGTACGCACCTGGGCATTGTGCATTACCTGGATATTTATAATACCAATTTTTACCAGTCGATGTCATACCGTAATTATGGCGGTACGCTGGGAGATATCATGAAAGATGCCATAGAACACGTATTTGCAACCACTACTGAAAATGACTTCTATGCGCGTTTTCAGTGCGAAGAATTTACGCTGCATGGCGATCCGGCATTGCGTTCATATTATTTTGCCAAACCAGACTATGTTATCGAAGAACAGCTTGTTAAAGTTTCTCCTTCTTTTATTTCTATTGCCGACAGCAGTTTTAATGTCAATACTGCTTTCATGAATATCGGGAAAGCGCCGAATAAAAAACTGGTGGTAGAACTGAAGCGTACGTTCCCGGATCTTAGTGTAAGCATCCGTCGTGATACGATCGATGCCACCCGTTTCAGGGATTCGATCAATTATGAATTGAAAATTGTCGGAACCCGTGATAAAGGATTGAATAAAATTACGATTACACTGGATCCTGATAATGCTATTGATGAAACCTTTGAAACAAATAACTCGATCACCAAGGAAGTCTATATTTATGAAGATGAGGTTCGTCCTGTTTATCCATACAACCTCTCGATTGTCAACGAGCAAAATCCTAAATTGACCGTTTCCACAGCCAATGCGTTTGCAGAAGTAAGAAACTATATCATGCAAATGGATACGACAGAGTTGTTCAATTCACCATTGAAAGCGACAGCAACGACCACTTCAGCGGGTGGTGTATTTGATTTCAATACCCCGATGACATTTACCGATAGTACAGTGTACTACTGGCGGGTGGCTCCTGTGCCGGTAATAGGAGATACTACCTGGAACGCAGCTTCCTTTATTTATATCAACGGTGGAGAACAGGGGTATAACCAGTCACACCTGTACCAGCACTTTAAATCGCTGCGGAATAAAATATCACTTGATTCAGCTAATCGTAACTGGACCTTCCTTAATAAAAGCAATTTCATTTTTGCCAAGAATGGGGTATACCCGTATACTGCACCGGATGGAGCCTATTATACAGGAACTATCAACGACGTGGTAGGCTATATCGATCATGGTTGCGCCTATGATGAAATGATCTTTAATGTGATAGATCCTATTACGATGAAAGCATGGAAGAACGACTTTACCGCAGGAGTAGGTTTGTACCAGAGCGTAGGTACCTGCGGACTTCCCTATAACTTCCTGTTCCTGTTGAATACAGTAGCCTGGAGAAAAAAGATCATGGACTTCCTGGATGCCATTCCTGATGGAAATTATATCCTTGTCCGTGGTAACGTAAACTATGTTCCTACCGGTAATACATATGCCAGTGTATGGAAAAGCGATGAAGCTGTCTGGGGACCAGGTAATTCACTGTATCACCGTTTATTGAACCAGGGGTTTGAAAAAATCGATTCATTCAACCAGCCACGTTCATACATGATGCTGTACCGGAAAAACATGCAATCCGAATTTCCTACCAAATACTCGGTGAGCGATGGCATCTACGATGGAATTACCATCAATGCTGAAATATTCTCACCGGATAGTTTAGGATATATTGCTTCGCCTGTATTCGGTCCGGCCAAAGCCTGGCACAATATGAAATGGAAAGGAAAAGCTGTCAGCAGCGATCCCGATCCAAATGTAGATAGTCCAACCATTGATATTGTTGGGATCGATAATGCCGGTGTGGAAACCATCCTTTTCCCGGGTGTAACCAGGGACCAGGAAAATGTAGATATCTCTTCTGTTTCAGTGGATCAGTATCCATATATCAGGTTACGGATGAAGAATGTCGATTCGCTATACCATACGCCATTCCAGTTGAAATACTGGATGCTCACCTACGATCCGGCCCCGGAAGGCGCGATCGCTCCTAATCTTTATTTCACAACCAAAGACACGGTAGAAGTGGGAGAGCCATTCAATTTTGGTATGGGCTTCAAGAATGTCAGCAAGACCGATTTCGATAGCGTCAAAGTAAAACTGGTCATCACCGACAGGAACAATGTGGACCACGTGACCTACAGCAAATTGAAAAAATTAACTCCACAGGATACCCTGAAAATGAATATGCAGGTGGATACAAGAAGTTTGTCGGGGCATAATACCGTGTTTGTCAGCTTCAACCCTGATTTTGCACAACCGGAACAATACCTCACCAACAACTATGCATTCCGCAGCCTGTATGTAAAACCTGACAGTTTGAATCCGTTGCTTGATGTGACCTTCGACGGGCAGCATATCCTTAACAGGGATATCGTATCGGCGCGGCCGGCGATCATGATCAAACTGAAAGACGAAGCGAAATGGATGCCGCTGGACGATACTTCCTTCCTGGATGTGTCCGTTAAATTCCCGGATGGAGTAACGCGCCGCATCAACTTCAGCAACAATACCGATACCCTGCAATTCCTGGCAGCGGGCCAGGCGCCTAATACGGATAATAGTGCTATTATCAATTTCAAACCTTATTTCTGGCAGGATGGAGAATATGAGCTTCTTGTAAGTGGTCGTGACGGAAGTGATAACTCGGCCGGCGCGATACAATACCGTGTAGCGTTCCAGATCTATAACAAACCGATGATCTCGAACATGCTCAACTATCCGAATCCGTTTACAACATCTACAGCGTTTGTATTTACGATCACGGGTAGCCAGGTGCCGCAGAATATACGGATACAGGTATTGACTATTACCGGTAAGATCGTGCGTGAGATCACCAAGGACGAACTGGGCCCATTACATATTGGACGTAACATAACAGAATTCAAATGGGATGGTACCGATCAATATGGTTCCAAACTCGCCAACGGTATCTACCTCTATAGGGTTATCACAAACCTTAACGGAAAATCGTTGGATAAATTCAAGGCTGAAAGCGCCCCAACCGATAAGTACTTTAACAACGGGTATGGTAAGATGTACCTGATGAGATAAGACAAAAGTCAAATTCAAAAATCAAAAGTAAAAAGAGTGTTCCTGGTAAAGGGCACTCTTTTTACTTTTTAATTTCTACTTTTGACGTTTTATTATGGCCAGAATCGGTATTAATCTTTCTACAGGCAGTTTACAGAAAAAAGAAATGATCGTTGGTATCGACCTGGGCACCACGAACAGCCTTATTGCCATTATTCATCCCGACAGTAAAAAGCCGGTGGTCCTGAAAGAATTTGATGGACATGCGCTGGTACCTTCTGTTATTCATTTCGATTCTGCTCATACCATCAGCGTGGGAGATGCCGCCCGCAAATACCTGGTCACCGATCCAGCTCATACTATCTTTTCTGTTAAAAGACTGATGGGAAAATCGTACAATGATGTACGCAACCAGGCATCTTTTTATGGCTACAGGATCATCGACGATAATACAGAGAGCCTGGTAAAGATACAGGTCGGTACTGCTTTCTATTCACCGATCCAATTGTCGGCTTTTGTATTGAAAGAATTAAAAGCAAGAGCCGAACATATTTTAAAAACACCGGTAGGAAAAGCTGTTATCACTGTACCTGCTTATTTCAATGATGCACAACGGCAGGCTACACGCGATGCCGGTAAATTGGCCGGGCTGGATGTTTTGCGCATTGTCAATGAACCCACTGCTGCCAGTCTTGCTTACGGGTTGGGGTTGAATAAAGAAGAAATAAAAACAGTAGCCGTATACGATCTGGGTGGCGGCACATTTGATATTTCCATCCTTCGTATCGCCGGGGGTGTATACGAAGTGCTTTCTACCAATGGCAATACCTTTCTTGGTGGTGATGACCTCGACAGGGCCATCGTTGATCATTGGATAAAAAAAACGGCAATCAGCGGGCAGCAATGGAGCAGTAATAAAACGCTGATGCAGGAACTCCGCCTGCGGGCAGAAGAGGCTAAAATACACCTCAGTCAGTCGGATGAATATAATGGAAATGCAGCAGGATATAATTTGCAGTTAACAAAAACAGTATTTGAAGAGCTGGTATCTCCGTTGATCGATAAAACCATTGAATCCTGCATCAACGCGGTAAAAGATGCGGAGCTTACTATTGAAGACATCAATGAAGTAATCATGGTAGGAGGTTCTACCCGTGTGCCCTTGGTTAAAAAAAGAGTAAGCGGGTTTTTTAAAAAAGAACTGAATGATACTTTACATCCTGACGAAGTAGTTGCATTGGGCGCAGCTGTACAGGCTGATATCCTCGCAGGAAACAACAAAGAATTATTATTACTGGATATTACTCCTTTGTCATTGGGCATCGAAACTATGGGTGGCCTGATGGATATACTGATTCCGCGTAACTCAAAAATCCCTTCCAAAGCATCGCGCCAGTATACGACACAGAAAGATGGACAGGGTAGTATGCGTATCGCCGTTTTCCAGGGAGAAAGAGACCTTGTAAAAGATAACCGCAAACTCGCTGAATTCAATTTAACAGGTATCCCGGGTATGCCAGCCGGCTTGCCCAAAGTAGAGATATCTTTCCTGGTCAATGCCGATGGAATACTATTGGTAAAAGCAAAAGAGCTTCGTAGTGGTATCGAACAAGCCATTGAAGTAAAACCACAATACGGGCTTACCGATAACGAAGTGGAAACAATGCTGCTCGAAGCTATTACTCATGCCAAAGAAGATATTCATACCCGAGCGCTGATAGAAGCGCGCACCGAAGCGGAACAAATGATCATGACCACGCGCGATTTTATGGAGAAGAACAGGATCCATCTTACTCCGCCTGAAATCGAAGCTACGACAGCTGCGATCGGGCGTTTGCAATCCTCCATCAATACAGAGGATAAAGATGTGATACAGGCAGATATTGAAAAACTAAATCAGCTATCAAGACCTTATGCCGAACGATTAATGGACCAGGCTTTAAAGCTGGCGTTGAAGGGGAAGAATATCTGATAAGAACAAATAATACCCTACTGCTCTCCTGGTTTGAATCCATCTTCAATTGTTGCGCCTCTAGGATAATACGTTTGGCAACTATCATAAGCGCAGGGAACAGGCAGGCTTCCGCAAGGACTTCCTTTTTGAGGAATATGGATCGGAATAGAATTACAATTTAAAGTCACCGAAGGAGCATTTTCGATACCTTTTGGTTCCAGCAACTGTGAAGACGAAAAATAATGCATGGTCCTGTACAAAGTGTAACCTGAAACAGAAGCTCCTGCTACTAAAATGCAGGCCATTGCGATCCTGCTCAAGTCCATTCTTTTCTCAATTTTCTTTTCTGACAGCCAGTGATAAAAAACAGTCACCGGGAAAGCAACCAGGAAGCCAAGACCAAAACGGGGATCGGGCGCCTGCACGAACCAGAAAATAATACCTGCAACTTCACATAGAAGAAGAACTTTTATTTCCTTCCCGGATCGAAGTAACTGTTTTATCCGGGTAATGGCTATAATGAATGCCAGTATAACCAGTATCAAAATAAATTTATTCGTTATAGAAAGATGCTTCCACCAGTGCGGCATCCATTGAGGCATGGGTTGCTGCAGATCGATCTGTACCTGCTCCTTGCTTTCAGTGGTAAAGCCTTTGGCATAGCCGGTAATGTAATCCTTTTCAAGGACCGTCAGCTTTTTACTCAATTTCCAGTCAGCGGTAACTACATCCGGGAAAGAAGAAGGAAATACCAGGTAGCCTGAGCTTATTATATTTCTTGCAATAAACGGGAACAATATAACAATGACCAAAAGACAACTTACCAGCAATTGCCTGATTTTTTTTTCTCTGTACAATTGGAAAAAAGCGAATATCGCAATGATGCCTGCAGGTAAAGCAGATAGTTTTAAGGTAATGGTAAAAAGGCTGAAAAGAATAATGATTGGCCAATTGGTAAATGACCGGCCGGTTGAATTTTTCAGGGTAAGCATATAAAAGATGATCCCCAGAAAAATGGCGGCAATAAAATCAGGGCTCGCGGAGGCAAGTGCAAGCCGCACCTGCGTATAATCGAATAAGCTGATGAGCAGTAAGGCTATTCCAAAGAAAGGTTTTATAGTCGTTATTCCCCGGCCAGGGTGTTTGTTTATTTCCAGTATTATAAAAAGGAAATACCAGGCAATAATGGTAAAACTTATATATGTTAAAGCAGCAGTGCCTAAAAACTTAAAACTGAAAACAGCACAGGCGATAAACCATAAGCCCTGGTAACCATAACGGGTATGCAGGTTCACAATACCCGGGATCGCCTTGTATTTTTCTATCCATTCAATAGTTTGTGCGTGATAATATAATGTATCGGGATGATTAATGACGGACGATGATAGAACGAGCCCCATCAGCAGGCAGGTGATCAACAGGAATATCGACGAGGCGTTGAGTTGATATCTTTTCCACTGCAACTTAGGTGGATGAAAGAGGAAAAACAAAACAGCAGGTATAAGGAGGAAGAGTTGCACCGCCCATCCACCAAGCGGCATCCATAAGGAAAGGATCGCCGCAAAGACAGTAATACCTGCAAAACCGATGGCACAAACAATAACGAAAGGCAAAGAGCCCGTTGCCTGCTGTTTTTTATCTGAATAATGTAATATAAACAGGCCCCATGCCCGGCAAACGAGTGTAATATATAGGCATGCCAGCAGGGTGATGATCATTGGTTTATTTTTTTATTCCTGTAACAATAACAGACAATCCTGCTTTCTTTAAAAACAACTGGTCGATCCATTTGACAACAGGAACAATCTTATTGAACAGGTTCATTTCTCCTTCCTGGAGCATTTTACTTCTGAAAATTTTGCCGGAGACCAGCCATCCTGCAATACCTGCAAAATTAAAATGTCGTTTCATGGCGATATCGAAATGCTGTCCTCTTACCAGATCTTCCATCTGTCGTAAGCTGTATCTTCTGAAATGTCCCAGTTGCTTGTCAAGCCGGCAATATAACCATTGATAAGCCGGTGCGATGACGACCAGGTGACCGCCAGGCCGCAGGAGGAACCTGCAGTTTTTCAGGGCTGTTGCATCATCGGCAATATGCTCGATCACATTTGACAGGATAATACTGTCCGATTGTTCTTTCAGATGACTATAAAAATTTTCAAAACCGGGATGTAAAAGGTCGATCGATAAGATGGTTTTTACATTCTTATTCCCGGAAAATCTTTTTTGCAATAATTCTACATAACTGCTATTGTAATCCGAAAGCATAACGGTAAAACCATTTGAGATCACGAGCGATGAAATATTGCCGATGCCGCTGCCGATCTCGAGCACATCTCCCTTCAGGTAAGGGCTGATGATAGAATAGACCCATTTATTAAAATGATCCGCATGGGCAATTACTTCCAGTGTATGCATGCCAACCGGATCTGTATTTCCCGATTCCGGTATCTCTTTTACCATAGTCTATAAATATATTATGCTTTACTAAAAAGCTATGAATTATTTTTTAAGACGAAATCCATCCGCTATACTGTTGCCGCGGGCCTCGATCCGGGGGTCAGGAGCATAGGCGCAGGGTAACCGGGTATCATAGCAGCGCGGGTTCCAATTGTTCAATACTTTTCCTGGTATATAACAGTCGATAGTCCCTATCGATATTTTTTGCAAAGCAGGCGATGGCAGCCTGGATGGATACACCAGCCCGGGTATTTTATTTTCCTTTATTATCTTATTGGCAACGAACCCTGCTGTGACAACAAAAATAAAAGTCAATACAAGTACAGGTTTTAGGGCAAAGCGGTCAAGCGGTAACAAACCTGTAACAGACAGGCAAAAAATGAACATACCGATCAACAGGCAACCATAGATAAAACGTGGATCAGGGGCCACCAAAAACCATACTATGATCTGCGCAAAAACCGCGATCAATAAAATGCGTAGGGCAGGCGAAGATAAGATCGGACTTTTTCTGGTAACGAAAGGGAACAGGAGTAACCCTGCTATGCCAGGAAAAAAAATGATCTTATCATAGGAGAACATATATCTTATCCAGGCTCTTGTCCATTGGGGGAAATTCATGGCCTCCGTTGTTTCCAATGTTGAGATGCCGGTATTGATCCTGTTATAATATTTGATATAACGTAATAACTCTGTAGTCTTCCCGGGATCGGCTTTCCAGTCAACTGAAAAAAAGTTAAAAGACATGGAAGGATAAAAAGGGTAGCCTGATAAAATTACATTCCGGGCAAGGAAGGGAAGCAACAAAAATGCCCCGATAGCCAGGGAAATGACGGCGGGTTTATAATCTTTATTTTTTACCAGGTAAAAGAAGGCAGCGACGGTCAATACCAGGATCGGGAAATTCATGATACGTACTGTAAAAAGATAAACGGGCCAGATGATCCACTCGACAGGCAGGCCCCTGATGCCTTTTACTTTTGCGGATACTGTCTCAATAAATAAAATAAACAATAAAAGAGTAGTGATATAATCGTAATTGGCAGTGGCGGCATTCCCTCTTATAAGCGGCCATGAGAATAAACCAATCAGTAATACGATGAGAGCTGAGATTTTTATATTGTTATTTTTTCCTGCAAGCAGTGTAAGCAGGTAAATGCCGAACCAGGCAGATAATAAGCTGTTCAGGGCCGTAAAATAATTCAGGTGATCTGTCTCTATATTGAAAAAAGCAACCGTGGTAAACCACGATGAATTGAACGCAAATCGTTCGTGCAGGTGTACAAGCCCGGGCACACTGCCATATTCTTTTATCCATTTGATGGACTGAATATGATAGCTTTCTGTATCATCCATCATAACCGGGCCGGCATTCAATAGCAATACAAGTATCCATATGGCACAGGCGGCGGGTATAAAGCCAGAAGGCAGTTTTTTTATTTCCCTGGTTATATAATCCAGGAAGCCGGAAAAGGAATGTCTGGATAACGCCAGGAGCAGCAGCAGTATAAAACAAATGATAGCCCGGGTGTATGCATTGACCGGGCCGAATAATACAACTACCTGGCAAATGGCCGTAATGGCGATCAATCCAGTTACCAGGTATACAATGAGGGGTTTATTTTCTATATGTTTTTGAGGCAGGATAAAACGATAAAAAAGAAATCCTGAAGACAGAGCGGTAAACGTAATGATGATATGCAGCAGGATCAGCGTTAACATGCAGGCATTAATACAATTATTATATAAATTATTTTCTCGAAAAGATATTATACTTCAAAATGCAATAAAGCGCCCGGAAGCCATCTGTCCATCGTATTTTTTTTCCATCTGCATAGCTTCTTCCGTAATAAGAGATACCTACTTCGTAAATACGAATATTTTTTACCCTGCTTATCTTGGCAGTTATTTCAGGTTCAAACCCAAATCGTTTTTCTTTTAATCTCAGGCCTGCCAGTACATCTTTACGGAACATCTTGTAACCCGTTTCCATATCGGTCAGGTTCAACCCGGTGAATACATTGGAAACAAACGTGAGAAACTTATTTCCTCCTGAATGCAGGAAGAAAAGGACGCGATGTGGATCGCCTCCACGAAACCGGGAACCATAAACAACATCTGCATGACCTTCGGTTATAGGTGCGAGCAATTTTCCGTATTCAGCGGGATTGTATTCGAGATCTGCATCCTGGATAAGGATAATATCTCCTGTTGCTTCTGCAATAGCGGAACGGATGCTGGCTCCTTTGCCACTGTTTTTCGCATGACGGACAAGACGTATAGCGGCGCCGGGATGGTTCTCTATAAAAGAAGTGATGGTAGCGAATGTATCATCTGTGGAGCCGTCGTCGGTAATTACTATCTCCTTTTCCATATCGCGGGGAAGATCGGTCTGGAGTATTTTATTCAAAACAGTTTGAATAAAAGATTCTTCATTGTAACAGGGAATAATAATGCTGAGTTTATTTTTCAAATTCAAACGGCTTTATGGTCAAAAGTACTGTAATTGCGCATTGGCTCAGGTAGCTTTTTCTTTTAAATTCCGCCATATCTTTTCGAAGGTATAATAACTGATCACACTTATTGTAAAAGCACCCAGCGTTAAAATGATAGATGCGCCAACCTGCATGCTTCGTCCCTCCAGGCCCATCGTATCCCTTATCCAGTCAGAAACTGAATCCCGGAATAACAGGTATATGGGCCAATGAAAAATATACAGGCCGTACGAAATTTTTCCAAGGAATTTTAGCAGGCGGACATTGAGTAAAAAGTCAAGTACCTTGTCTTTCTGATCTATGGCCTGGTTTACTATCAATGCAAATATCACTGCAAAGCTGCTATACCCTACAATGGCCCAGTTAGGAATAAGGAAATGATGATCGCTGTTAATAAAATAAAAAGCAAAATTGATCAATGCCAGCGAAAGTAACAGGAAGGCATAATTTTTTTTCAGGAAACCGGGAGAGGTCATTCTGATCAGCGCCAGCATGGCTCCGATCAGAATTCCATCGATGCGGGTAAAAAGAAAAAGCACCCGGTAAGTGGGAAACGAGGCCTGGTGTGTCCAGATATAAAACCTCACCAGGACAACACCAACGAGCAATGTAATGCACAATGCAATGATATGCCTGGGGTTTTTGATCAATAATATCACGAACGGCCACAGCAGGTAAAATTGTTCCTCTACAGCCAGTGACCAGAAATGATTCAGCAGAGCAGAACTGTCGCCCGAAGGTTTGAAAATGAGTAACCAATTTTCGAGGTATAACCAGAACCAGGCCTGGTTCTCTGTATAATAGGCCAGGTTTAAAGGCAAACTTTTAATAGCAGGTAAAAGGAGAATGCAAATGACAAGGGTTAAATAATAAAGGGGGAATATTCGTAGAGTACGACGGGTATAGAATTTCCTGAAATAATTTTTAGTATTCCTTGTGTCCAGTAATATTTCCGTGATCAGGAAACCGGATAATACAAAAAACAGGTCGACGCCCAGCCAGCCATAATTCAGGTAGGCGAAATAGCCGAAATTATGGAACAACACAACAAGTATAATGGCAATGCCTCTTAATCCATCCAGGGCAGGATAATATCTGCGTACAGGAAGTTGATTGGCCATATAAGAAAGAAATATATGACACAATATATAGTCAATAAAAATAAACGGCTAATTTTTCTGAGCAAACAGACGAACGGGAAAAACGCGATAAAAAGCAAGGGGGTAATTGATATTAATCATTGGCAAGAGATAACTTCCGCAGCAGGTATTTCCCAATGATATCGAATTCTATATTCACTGTATCGCCCGTTGCAATGTGCCGGATATTCGTATGCCCGTAGGTATAAGGAATGATGGCGACAGTAAAACTGTTTCTTTTCACATTGAAAGCGGTAAGACTGATACCATTGATACAAACCGATCCTTTTTCGATCACCAGTTCGGCAAATTGTACCGGGAATTCAAATTCAAACTCATGGCTTCCTTCTTTTTCAACCACTTCTATACAGGTAGCGGTGGCATCTGCATGGCCCTGTACAAAATGTCCGTCCAGCCGGCCATTCATGGGCAGGCAGCGTTCCAGGTTGACGGAGGTGCCGGTTTTCCATTCGCCCAGGTTGGTTTTTTCAAGCGTTTCGGCGATGGCTGTTACCCGGTGTTGTCCTTCTTTCACTTCTTCCACGGTCAGGCAAACTCCATTGTGGCTAACGCTCTGGTCCACCTTACACTCACCCGACAGGGGAGAAGCGATCCAAAAAGTCTTATTAGAACCATTGGAGATCAACTCCTTAACCGTTCCCATAGCTTCTATGATACCCGTAAACATGCTGCAAATCTCCGCTTCCGTCCTGCAAATACCAAATTCAGTCTGCAGCCGGCAGTCCGGCAGTTTATAGCCAGCGATCCTGCAGCCCGCAGCCAATAGTTTTGAAAATAAAACAACTTCAGAATAAATGAATGATGGTTGCAGACTATCGGCTGCCCGGCTGAGAAATGCTTGATACTTTCACCATTTCACCCTATATTTGCACTCCTTAAAACATACCAGGGAGGTATAAATTATATGCTTATTATTGATTCAAAAGATTGCGAAAACATCGACAAGGCGCTGAAAAAGTACAAGAAGAAATTCGAGAAATCGAAAGTATTGCTCCAGTTAAGAGAGCGTCAGAGCTTTACCAAGCCTTCTGTAAGACGTCGTGGACAAGTGTTGAAAGCGATCTACAAGCAGAAGATAGCAAGCGGAAAAATTGAAGGATAAATCTCTCCGGAGATTAATAAAATACCAGATAGCTGCAAAGTTTTATAGCTTTGTAGCTATCTTTTTTATTATATAGACTGTCCTTCAAGCTATGCCGGAACCAGTGCCTGTTGTGATCCAATCTTTTCTTGATTACCTCAAATTTGAGAAGAGGTATTCTCCGCATACGCTTATTTCCTATGAGCACGATCTTATTTCCTTCTTTGCCTTTCTTTCCATCAACTATGGCGATATAACGCTGTCGGATATTACGCATGGATATATCCGTAGCTGGCTGGCAGAAATGAAAAGCAATAACATCACTTCCCGCACCATCAACCGGAAAATATCAAGTCTCCGTTCCTTCTTTAAATATCATTTGAAAAGAGGAGCGGTTACGACAATGCCAACGGCCCAGGTTATCTCACCCAGGATCAGTAAACGGCTGCCGGTTTTTATAAAGGAAAGCGAGACTGCCGAACTGATCGGGACCTTGCAGCAATCCTCGGATGACTGGAAAAGCCTCAATGCCGCCATGCTGATCAGCCTGTTTTATGCTACCGGCATGCGGTTGAGCGAACTGATCGGGTTAAAGGAAAAACAGGTGGACAGGTCGCGGTCGCAGATCAGGGTATTGGGGAAAGGCAACAAAGAGCGGTTGATCCCGGTCGGCAGCGAAGTGCTGAAATCCATACAATCCTACCAGGAGCAAAAAGCAAAGGAATTCGGGGAGACCGGGGATTTTTTACTGGTCACGGAAAAAGGGAAGAAAATGTATCCCAAATACGCCTGGTTACTGGTCAATAAATACCTGGGACAGGCCAGCACCCTGGATAAAAAAAGCCCTCACGTGCTCCGGCACACATTTGCGACGCACCTGGTCAATAACGGGGCGGATCTGAATGCGGTCAAGGAACTGCTCGGGCATGCCAGCCTGGCGGCCACGCAGGTGTACACACATAACACCATCGGGAAGTTGAAAAACGTACATAAAAAAGCGCATCCGAAAGCCTGAATTACTTTAGAATTTATGGGTTGTCCGATATCGCGCCGATATTGCGCCGATATCGCACCGATATCGCATCGGAAAATGAGATTTGGCAGACCTCAAAAATCGTGGGAGACCAGACTGGCAGTACCAATTTACGATCCTGCTCTGCAGGTCGCAAACCAGTTGACCGTTTTGGCCGGAAACGTACATCCAGGCCGTTTTTTCCGCTTTTTTTCACGATAGAAATCCCGGAATTTCTTTTTCCCGCTGATAACTTCAATCCGGGCAGTGGCTACTACCGGAAAAAAGGGTCTTTTCCGGCCTGAATGTACGTTTCCGGCCAAAACGGTCAATTCATTTGGGACAGGATGGACGGTTTGCGAATTTTGTTCCGGAAGTATAAACATCCTGGCAGAGGCCTGGCACACCAATGCCCCGGTCGGGAAATGGATCCAGATTGATAACATGGGCTGGGGAACACAAATTCATTGCCGGATGACCTGGAAATCCGGTGTTGTCGTCAATGAATGGACAGACCGGTAATTAATAAAAAACGACAATAAATTTTAACGGGAAATGCTTGCAGGAACATGGGCATTCATGTAACTTCATAGAAGACAAAACCAGCCCGCTTTATAACAATAAAGCCTTGCAATCCCTCGCAGTTCTTTAGTTATTGTTTCATTTATTAAAAATGTGATGCTCATGAACGTAAACATTCAAACAGTTAGGTTTGATGCGGACGCCAGGTTGATCGAGTACGTCAACCGCAAGCTAGAAAAGTTAGGTACTTTTCACGACCGTATCATTAAAGTAAATGTGTTTCTCAAACTTGACAACGTGGTGCACAACATTAAGGACAAGATCGCCGAGATCAGGATCCATGTACCCAGGAACGAGTTCTTTGTAAAATCAACGAGTAAATCATTCCAGGAATCGTTTGATGATGCTTTCGATTCCATCGTAAATCAATTAAAAAGAAAAAAACAAAAACAAGCAGCTTAATAAGATATAATTCAAAAAAGCAATTAAAAAGGGTTAACTACAGTGTGGTTAGCCCTTTTTAGTGAATGGTCAAATAGTCAATGGTCAATAGTCAATAGTGAAAGGTCAGGATAGCCGCCTTTTCGCCATTCACCATTGACCATTCACTATTCACCAGAAAAATCTTTCTCAAAATTTTTACAATATCCAAATTCCCTTACCTTTGCCTTCCCAAATTTTTGGGGTAGTTCTTTATTGCTCCGAACGCCGCGGCCGTCTTTGATGGAAATTGCGGATTTTCAATAAAATGCCACTTTATTCGTCCCGGCGGGTAGAGAGCATCCCGGGCTGAAAATGCCGGGAAGATCATTGGTTCGGATGAGCCAAAGTGGACAGGAAAAGTTGAAACGGAAAATGCCACTTTAGCTCAGCTGGTAGAGCAACTGATTTGTAATCAGTAGGTCGTTGGTTCGATTCCGACAAGTGGCTCTGAAATTTTGAAACCAGGAACAGGGAAATGGTTCCGGTCGTGTTTTTCAGAATTAAATTGGGCAGATGGCCGAGTGGCTAAAGGCGACAGACTGTAAATCTGTTCTCTCACGAGTACGGAGGTTCGAATCCTTCTCTGCCCACGGAACAATTTGGAAATTGGCTGATTTGAAAATTTGATAATTGGCTGTTTCCAGGTTGAACAAGTTCTTTGAGATTGAAGATTTTTGAATATGATGAGATCAATTTCCAGCTCATCACATTCCCGGATCTTCAAATCAAATGCGGAAGTAGCTCATTTGGTAGAGCGATAGCCTTCCAAGCTATAGGTGGCGAGTT
>CAMLGR010000071.1 GCA_946479615.1 uncultured Bacteroidota bacterium
GCGTACTTTTTATTCCAAAACCTACGTCGTCCTTCTTTTCAAGAACACCAGAATTCTGGACTGTCAACTCAAAATCGTTATTGGTAAATCTTGAAATGATCCGGATTGTTCCGCCGTTTATTCTTTTGCTGATGCCATGCTTAATGGCGTTTTCAACCAGCGTTTGCAACATCATCGGCGGAACCGGCAAATTCAGGGTTTCAGGTGACACCTGGTACTCGATTTTTAGCCGGTCCTCGAACCGCATATTTTCCAGCGCCAGGTAGTTTTTTACAATATCCAGTTCTCTTTCCAGCGTAGTCGATTCTGATTTCTCCGCCTGCATACTGCTGCGCAGGATAGTACTCAATTCCGTGATCGCATTCCTAGCGCGTTGCGGGTTTTCATCTACCAACGCACGGATGCTATTAAGCGCATTGAAAATAAAATGAGGATTGATGTGCGCCTTGATGGTTTGCAGCTCCAGCTCCTTTACCATCGATTCCAGTTTGAGCGTATCGAGTTGCTGTTTGCGGCTCTTGGAGACATAATGATAAATAAAATAGATCAGGTTCCAGATGATGATATTGACAAAGAATAAAAAGCCTCCATTCAGGATCAGCAGTAACGGCTTGAACTGTTTTTCTTTGGGATGCAGAAGATCCAGCCGCTTGCAGATCTCCATATATCCGGTAGATGCCAGCAGGGAAAAACAAAGCGTGAGTAAAAAGAAATACAGGATCTGTTTATCGATCGGCTTCTGCAGGGTGTTGAGCCGGATGATCACGTAACGCATCAGGTGAGTGAAGAAGATACCCAGGAGCACAAAAACACCTATCCGCATAAAAAAGATGCGACGCTCATCATCTTCACTGATCTGGCCGAAGAGGTAAGCAAAGAAAATGTTGATGAGTGCAAAAATGCCCCATCCACCGAGCTGAAATAACCAATATCTTGATTTACCGGTTCGCATAAACGACAAAGCTAAGATTCCTCTTACACACGAAATTTGTAAAGTATACCAGTGGAAGATTCCCGCTACAAATGGGATTGATCCTGCTCAAATAACTAGCTCGTGACTGAAAATATAGTATTTAATCAGTTATGAATCAAACAAATACAAATAAAATTGCGGGAGCGGATATTGTTTTCGGGGAAGAAGGTTCAGCAGCAGTAATTTGTTAAAAAAACTCTATAAAAATACAGGTTTCATTGGTGTTTTCGTTCTTCCGGGGGTCATTCTTCATGACAGGAGTAGTAGAACACGGATAGAAGTGGATGGACGGATGTAATAATGGATATTGGGGAGGAAGAAAATCTATTTTATATCCGTCCATCCACTTCTATCCGTGTTCTATTCTTCCTGTTCAGGAACGACACATCCTTGTTGTATCTGGCTTAAAAATCATTATATAAAGCCCTCGTATAAAATATTACTTTTGCAGAGATAAATCGCCTTACATGGAAATCATCCCCGGACCACTGTTAAAAACTATTGATTCGCCCGACGACCTTAAAAAATTGCCCCGTGAAAAATTGCACCAGGTGTGCGATGAATTGCGCCAATATATTATCGACGTAGTCAGCGTACACGGGGGTCACTTCGGCGCCAGCCTGGGTGTGGTGGAATTAACAACTGCTCTTCATTACGTTTATAATACTCCTTACGATCAACTGGTATGGGATGTGGGTCACCAGGCCTATGGTCATAAAATACTAACAGGCCGCCGCGATAATTTTGCCAGCAACCGTAAGTACCAGGGATTAAGTGGTTTCCCAAAAAGAAGCGAAAGCGAGTACGATACATTTGGTGTAGGTCATTCTTCCACTTCCATTTCTGCTGCATTGGGAATGGCAATGGCAGCCAAATACAAAGGCGAAACAGACCGCAAATGTGTAGCCATTATCGGCGATGGCGCCATGACAGCCGGTTTAGCATTTGAAGGAATGAATCATGCCGGCGTGGCCGATACCGATATGCTGATCATTCTGAATGATAACAATATGGGTATCGATCCCAATGTCGGGGCATTGAAAGAGTACCTGACCGATATTACTATTTCTCCTACGTATAATAAAGTAAAGGATGATGTATGGAAACTGCTGGGCAAATTACCGGTCGGTAAAAATTTCAGCCGTGCCATGGGTCATAAACTGGCAGAAGGATTGAAAGGAATGGTGAGCAGCAGTGCCAATTTATTCGAAGCATTAAAACTCCGTTACTTCGGTCCTATCGATGGACATAATGTAGCCAAACTGGTGGATACACTCACCGACCTGCGCGAAATACCCGGTCCCAAGTTATTACATATCGTTACCGTAAAAGGAAAGGGATATGCGCTGGCGGAAAAAGATCAAACCAAATGGCATGCCCCCGGTTTGTTTGATAAAGTAACCGGCGAGATCTATAAAAAGAAATTTGATACTCCGCAGCCGCCAAAATACCAGGATGTATTTGGTCATACGATGATCGAACTGGCGGAACAAAATGACAAGATAGTAGGTATTACGCCGGCTATGCCTTCGGGTTCTTCTTTAAAGTTCATGATGGAGAAAATGCCTGACCGTGCTTTTGATGTTGGCATTTGCGAACAGCATGCCGTAACATTAAGCGCCGGTATGGCTACGCAGGGCATGAAAGTATTCTGCAATATTTATTCTTCCTTCATGCAAAGGGCCTACGACCAGGTAGTGCATGATGTGGCGATACAAAAATTACCGGTGGTGTTCTGTCTCGACAGGGCCGGGCTGGTAGGTGATGATGGTCCTACCCACCATGGCGCATACGATATCGCCTATATGCGTTGTGTTCCCAATATGATAGTCAGCGCACCGATGAATGAAAGTGAATTACGCAACCTGATGTATACTTCACAACTGGAATCCACTACACTTCCTTTTGTGATCCGCTATCCAAGAGGAGAAGGTGTGATGCCCGAATGGAGAAAGGAAATGAAAGAGATACCGATCGGTACCGGCCGCAGGTTGAAAGACGGGCAGGATATCGCTATCCTTTCTTTTGGTCATCCCGGCAATTTTGCCGCAGCAGCGATCCGCGATCTGAAAAATGATGGATTGAACCCTGCCCATTACGATATGCGTTTTGCAAAACCACTGGATGAAGAACTCCTGCATGAAGCATTGAAAAAATATCCAAAGATCATTACGGTAGAAGACGGATGTATCGAAGGCGGGTTTGGAAGTGCTGTGCTTGAATTTATGTCACAGCATGGATATAAAAATGATATTACCATTTTAGGAATCCCCGATAAGATCGTTGAACATGGCACTCCCAAAGAATTGCAACACGAGTGTGGCTACGATGCACCCGCTATCGTAAATGCGATCCGTGAAATGATGGGAGATAAAGTAAGTGTCACCTCCCTTTTAGGATAAGATCGTTACTGGATCAGGGTGCTGTCATCGAGATATACCTGAGCCATTCCATTTCCCAGATCCGCTGCTTTTTTGTAATATGCTTTTGCCTTTGTATGATCGGCTTTGATCAGCTCGCTGCAACCGGCCCCGGCTTTATAATAAAATGTTCCCAGTTCGAGGTAGAGGTTACTTCTTTCATATAAATCATGAATAGCCGTGATCTTGCTCTCTGCAGCATTGAATAACGCAAGCGCTTTCAGGCAATCTGTTTCTATCGTATACCCCGTATAAAAACCACCGGAAAGACCGGCATACATCTTTGCCGCCTGGGTTAATTCATTAGGATCTGCATTTTTGATAAATGCCTGTACCCACTTATTTCCTTCTTCGCTGTTCTTACCTGTTCCGTTACCATGCAGAAGCATGTCGCCCAGGTAAAGTTGAGCAATAACGTAGCCACGTTCCGCAGCTTCTTTAATATAAGGATAGGCAGTAGCAGGGTCCTGTCTTGCATCGAGGTAAAAAAAACCTAGCCGGTCGCCACAAACGGTTGAACCTTTTTTATATCCTGTCAGGTACCATCGTTCTGCCTCTTCCAGCAATTCAGATGAATTTCCCATATAACTTATCCTGTAAAAAAGAGCTTTTTGTTCAGTTATTTTTCCCAGCAGGAAGTAGGCGGTGGTATCAGCTTTAAATAAGGAATCAGCTTTTCTTAAAATATCATATGGCGAACGCATTTTTGTAGTGTCCCTGATCTCATAATTATCATAGACAGCAGCCAGCGAACTATAAGCGGCAGGAAGGTTGGAAACAGCGATCGCTTTATCATAATAATAAACGGCGCTATCGGGTTTTTTATCTTCGCGGTAAAAATTACCAATGATATAATACGCCGAATCTTTTTCTTTCGCTTCCCTCAACAATTGCAATGCTTTACCAGGATCAGTGTTCAGCATCGATCGCAGTTTCATGAAATCCGTCTTATCATGACCTCCCAGTAATTTCAGTAATAATAACCCGATACCGATGACAGCAGCCGCGACGATAATAGCCAATACTTTTTTAGGCAGTTCCCGTTTTCCATGATCGTCTTTTTGGGTCTCTTTCTTTTTAACCGGGTCATCAATAACAGAAGAAGGAACAGGAGCAGGTTTTTCTTTTTCGTGTTTAATTGTTCCGCCAGTTTTAGCAGCTACTAAATTCTCCTTGCAGGTTTTAATCTTTTCAGCCGTTACGGGATCAGGCTTGATATCATACGCCTGCTGGTAATGATCGAGCGCTTTCTGGTAATGATGCTGCTGGTAAAAAAACTCATCGCCCTGTTTCACGAACTGTGCGAATAACAGATCGTTGTTACATTGCTCCGCCAGTTGTTTCACTTCCTGGTTATCCGGTTGCCGTTTTAATATATTCCTGAATTCTTTTGCCGCTTCCGATAGATTGCCTGCCTGGTATAATTGTTTGGCGTACCGGATGTTTTTTTCAAAGGAAAAGGAAGGATTCCTGGCTATAAAGAAATCTTCCGGTGAAATATTCAGTTTGTCCTTGTAGCGTGGTTGCTGCTTTTGATCAAGATGGGTCCTGGCATTTTCATACAGATCGTTCAGCGCCAGCATTTCTCTTGAATTATCGATACCTTTTTGCAGGGTATCGAGTAAAGAAGCGGTAAAAAAAGTATTCCGCTTATTTTTATCATAATACGATACCTCATCACTTTCCGAGGAAGCCAGTATGTAAGTACCTGTGACATTGATATCGAGTATAGCGTCATCTGCTCCCTGGGTGGCGATACCGCTGTGGCAGGCATCCAGGATCACTATTTTTTGTTGGGCAGGAGAAGATTTTAAAACAACGTTTTTGATAAAGTCATAATCGATCCCGCCGGATATGTAATCATCGATCTTCCGGGTATTACGGGCGATCAGGTATAATTTATTGATATCGGTCCGGTAGCCATGTCCGGAGAAATAAACCAGTAATGTTTCCGTACCAGATTGCCGGCTCGCCCTGATCAATAGCTCTTCGATCTCCGTGTTGCTTTTATTAAGCACCACGGTTATGTTTTCGGGAGACAACCCGATATTTCTTTTATCTACCAGCAAGCGGAAGAGGTCTTCGATATTATTTTTTACCGGTGGTATCGGGTGAAAATCATTTTCAAATTCACCGGAACCGATCAGTATCGCCCGGGTGCGTTGTGTATCAATCGAGTAAGAAATATTTTCATATCGTTTGGAAACGCCTTCACTGTCTTCCGATACCGTTACTTTACCCGAATTATCTCCCAGGGTGGCCAGCACTTCTGCTTTTTTTCCATGAGGGAGTTTGATGGTTTTGATAAAATCACGGATCAGGGGCAAGAGAATATGGACGCATTGCTCGATGCTGACACCTATTCCTGCATGGATAACGCCATTCAGTATTGTTTCTGAAGAAAACAGGCTCATCTGCCCTTCGATAGCGGGTTGCTCCCTGATGGATATCTGCAGGTTGTCGACCCGTTCTGCCAGGTAATTCCGGAGCTCAAAAATATGATCCTTTGCTTCGGGAGAGAATATTTCAATTTCTACATTGATCATGTACCGTGGTGGTTGCAGGCCGGAAGTTAGGAAAAAGTTATGGCCTTAATTTATCCCATTTAAACATCCTAAAAAGGCTATGAGAAGATAAATTTTGAGGTTAAAAAAAGTTTTAAGTAATTGATTATAAATAAATTATAATGATTCTTGAAATAGAATCACAGGTCTGACGTTATTTAGTACTTTTGAGAAACAATTATCTTATGCGGATACAATTTTCAAAAGAGCAAATCTTCGAGAGAATGAGATTTGAAAATCCCTGGTGGGAAAATACTAAGATCGAAGAGCATTATTTTGCCATGAAAAGGAGAGAATATTACAAACTACTTTTCCCTCTGATTAATGAAACTGAAATAAAAAGGGCTGTTGTATTGATGGGGCCGCGAAGAGTTGGTAAAACAGTACTGCTATTCCATACTATTCAAGGCTTACTCGATAAAGGGATTTCACCTGCTAGAATTTGTTATTTATCTGTTGAGACACCTATCTACAATGGCATATCATTAGATGAATTATTACATTATTATTTTGAGGTATCAGGCGAGAAAACCGGTTCAGATGTGTATATATTTTTTGATGAAATACAATACCTTAAGGGATGGGAAATCCATTTAAAAAGTCTTGTTGATTCATATCACAAGATAAAATTCGTTGTTTCAGGTTCAGCTGCAGCAGCGTTAAAACTAAAAAGTCGCGAATCGGGGGCAGGTCGTTTTACAGAATTTATACTGCCTCCTTTAACCTTTCACGAATATCTATCCTTGACAAACAAGGATACCATCATTGAAGAAATAGACGAAAATGCTAAACCAGGGAAGGGCTATCAAGAACATTACAAGTTTTTAACAAAAGATATTAAAAAACTTAATGAGCATTTTATTGACTATATAAATTTTGGCGGATACCCCGAAGTTTCACTTTCAAAAGCTATACAAGCAGATCCAAGTAGATATATTAGAAATGATATTATTGATAAGGTTCTCCTGAGAGATTTACCACTTTTATATGGAATAGAAGATATACAAGAGTTGAATTCTCTATTTACATACATTGCTTATAATACAGGAAATGAAATGTCGTTAGATTCAATTTCAAGTTCATCCGGTGTATCAAAAAATACAATAAAGAAATATATCAGTTATCTGGAAGCAGCTTTTTTAATAACAATTATTCACCGAATTGACAATTCAGGTAAAAAGTTCAAACGTGCAAATTTTTTTAAAATTTATCTGACAAATCCTTCTTTAAGATGTGCATTGTTTTCTCCAATAAAAGAGGATGATCCGTTTATGGGTAACCTGGTAGAAACGGCTATTTTTTCGCAATGGCAGCATACAGATGATCAACTCTACTACGCAAGATGGCACAACGGAGAAGTAGATATTGTGTATCTGAATCCTAAACAAAAGCCATCATGGGTAGTTGAAATAAAATGGAGTAATAAATCAGTCAATGATATAAAAGAATTAAAGAATTTGAGAACATTCTGTCCTCTTCATGCAATTAATTCAGCAATGATTACTACTTATGACGTTACATCTGATAAAATTATTGAAGGGATTTATTTTGAATATAAGCCGTCAAGCCTGTATTGTTATGAAGTGGGCCGAAATCTTATTAGAAATAAAGGTCAAATGGTAGATTTCTTAAGACCTGAACCCCAATAATTGTAATTATTATCTGCTGGAAATGTAATGCATATGCGTTTGTCATATAATTTGACCCTTTCTATGTCTTCTATTTTCAGGACTTATATGTCATAGTTGTTCTGCAATTGAAACAGACTTTGTTTAATAATCCTCTTTCAGAAATATTTAACTCCTATAAAAAAATCCCCTGTATGGATTTCCGTTGACATAGCATCTCTACTACAAGCTAAACCAACGTTATGTTCAAACCCCGGATCCTGCTGATCCTGTTCCTGCTTGTCTTAACCTCAGCCTGGCTATCCACGCTTGGTGTATGGAAAAAGCAGCTGTCGCATCATGCAGCCGGTCATCCCAAACAATATACACCCGCTGCCTCCTCTGTTGAAAAACTACAAACAAAAGCTACGGAAGCAAAGACATTTGCCTTGAGGCAGGGTTATAACACTTCCATTTGTTTCCTGGTGGATATGAGTATTCCTTCGGGGCAGAACCGCTTTTTTGTATACGATATGCAAAAGGATAGTATTAAAAACAGGGGCCTTGTCACCCATGGGCGCTGCAATGAAAACTGGCTGGAAGGCAGGAAATATGGAAATACAGTAGGCTGTGGTTGTACTTCATTGGGAAAATATAAAGTGGGATATTCTTATACCGGGCGGTTCGGACTGGCTTTTAAATTATATGGATTGGACAAGACCAATAACAAAGCCTTCGATCGTTTTGTGGTGCTGCATTCGCATTCCTGTGTGCCTGCCGCGGAAGTAAAAGATGAGATCTGCCAGAGTGATGGCTGTCCTACGGTTGCGCCCGGCTTTCTCCAGTACTTACAACCTGTGATCAATATGTCGAAGAAACCGGTGTTGTTGTGGATCTACGAGTGAGGGGAGATTCGATTTTGAAATTTTGGAATTGGGAAATTCAATTCGTTATTTCCCAATTCCAAAAATGTATTAAACCAGTGCAGCTTCCATCGTAATATTCGTGTTCAGCAATTTGCTGATGGGACAGTTGGCCTTTGCATCCGCGGCTATTTCGCTGAACTTAGCCGCATCGAGACCCGGTACTTTCGCTTTTACTTCCAGGTGACTTTCGGTGATAGCGCCGTTATCGAGTGTGATCGTACATTTTGTATCGATGTTATCGGCTGTAAAACCTGCTGCATTCAATACAAAGCTGAGTTTCATAGTAAAGCAACCGGCATGTGCCGCTGCTACCAATTCTTCAGGATTTGTTCCCACACCTTCTTCAAAACGGCTTTTATAAGAGTATTGTGTATCTTTTAAAACACCCGATTGTGTTGTATTAGTACCTGTACCTTCTTTTCCGGTTCCTTTCCAGTTTGCAGTAGCATAACGTTTCATGATATAAATTTTAAGATTATTGGGGTTGATTTTCTTCGTCCAGTTCAGCCAGCCTGTTCTCCGGCTCATTATATTCAATGATAAAATTATTCTTGCCCTCGCCGATCACGATCTTCATGAATTTCTGCTGTACGAGTTCAAGCAAAGAGAGAAACAGGAAGATGGCATGTACACGGTTTTCGGCCTGTTCAAATATCCTTTCAAAAGACAGGGTTTTATTTTGCTGCGCCTGTGATAACATATGGTCGCGGCTTTTTTCCATGCTATAATCGTAACGGTTAACCGTATGTACCGGTTTATTGTTGCGGTCATGCAATTTCTGCATCACCTTTTCAAAGGCTTTCATCAATCGGAACATGGTCACCTGTTGTATTTCGGTGCCTTCACCGGCTTCTTCGCCGATCTGTGATAATTCTTTCTGGATATTACCCCGTTTTACCATCAGCATACGGATCGCTTCCATTTCAGCCATCTGTGCCGAGGCTTCCTTGAATCGTTTATACTCGAGGATTTTATTGACAAGCTCTTCGCGGGGATCGATCTCGTTACCCTGTGCATCCAGTTCTTTACGTGGCAACAGCATTTTAGCCTTGATCCGCATCAGGGTGGAAATAAACAGGATAAACTCGCTCGATAATTCAATGTTCAGCGATTCCTGGTCATGGATATACGTCAGGAAATCGTTGGTGATATTGGTAATAGGAATGTTGTATATGTCGAGTTCATCCCTTTCAATAAAAAATAAAAGAAGATCAAAAGGGCCTTCGAATTGCGGTAATTTGATCTGGTACGATGTATTATTTGCCACGGCGCTGTTTTGATAGAGAAAATAAAGGCCTGCTTTAAAAACAGGCTTGGCAAAAATAAGGGAAAATCGGTTGGGAGATGGCAGCGGCGAGGCTACAAAAGACGGTCCTTACAAACAAGTTATTGACCATCCTAAAACTCTATGTGAAACCTATGTTCCTATGATCCTATGTGGTAAAAAAGCTGACTGGCGTAATCTTACCACATAGGATCATAGGAACATAGGTTTCACATAGGTAATTATTTTTTCAATGCATCCCTGATCTCGCGGAGTAGAATAATGTCTTCGGGAGTTGCCGGCGCCGGTGCTGCTGCTTCTTTTTTCTTCATACTGTTCATAGCTTTTACTACCAGGAAAAGGATAAAGGCGATGACGATAAATTTAATAACGGCAGAAATGAAATTACCATATTTCACCGCTCCCCAGGTTAATTGGTCAAGATTCTGGGCATTGATCGCTTTCAGGGCAGGGGTTAGTAGTAAGGGGGTCACCACATCGTCAACCAGTGATGAAACAATAGTGCCGAAAGCTGCGCCGATGACAACGGCTACGGCCAGGTCTACTACATTACCTTTTAAAGCAAAGTCTTTAAATTCTTTAAGCATTCCCATAATGTTGATTTTAAGAGTGAAAGAAACTACAGGTAAGGTATGTTTTTTTCGTTTAATATAAATTCCTTCGTAAAAGCTGTGCAGAATTATTTTTTAAGACCGGGAAACTGCATATCGAGGCTTTTCAGCAGGTCGCGCAATTGCTTCGCGATAAGATATTCCTTATACCAGTTCTGATCCGCCGGGATGATGGACCATTCGGGCTTATTGCATTTTTCAAAACATTCTTCATACATCTGCATATACAGGTCCCAAAGTTTGGCTTCTTCAAAATCATTCGCATTATATTTCCACATTTTGGCCGGGTCTTTTATCCGCTCCGCCAGTCTTTCCTGTTGTTCTTTTGGCGAAACGTGCAGGTAAAATTTCAGGATATGCGTATTGTTATGTTCCTGCAATAAGGATTCAAAATCATTGATGGCTTTGATCCTTTTTTTAGCCGTTGCATCATCACACCATTTATGAACGCGGGTGATCAGGATATCTTCATAATGCGAACGGTTGAATACCTGGATCATTCCTTTTAAGGGTGTATGCAGGTGTATTCTCCATAAAAAATCATGCGCCAGTTCTTCGGCAGTAGGCGCTTTGAAAGATTTTACTGATACACCCTGCGGGTTCATGTTTCCCATCACATTGCGGATCACCCCGTCTTTACCACTCGCATCCATGCCCTGTATCACCACGAGTATGGAATGCTTATTCTCTGCATATAATAAATTCTGCAGATCATCCAGTTCGGCAATGATCGCTGCTGTCTTTTCTTTTATCTCTTTTTTGTCCAGGTCTTTCGGAGCACGGGTATCTGTTTTGCTGAGTTTGATCGCTGCCATATCGGGGGGTTATGATGCACAATTTAAAGAAAAAATATCCCAGGCATTAGTTAACAGCCAGCCCGCCGGCTATCACCCGGGAAATGGTTAGGTCTTGTCCGGGCCGGACCAAGGGAGGACCCGGAGAAGAGGTGAAGCAGTCACGATCATAACAGACATTGTACTCTCATTGTGTACGGATTGAACCCGGATTGATGTCTGGTGAAGGTCAGGACGGAACAGGCGTTTTTGCGTTGTGCATGAAACGATCTTTTTGGAAGACCGCTTAGAACTCTATGTGAAACCTATGTTCCTATGATCCTATGTGGTGAAAATTACGCCAGTCAGCTTTTTTACCACATAGGATCATAGGAACATAGGTTTCACATAGAGTTGTTGTTTTCCCGATCTTCGCGCTTCAATTTTTATGAGCAACAGGTTTATCAGCTGGTCCATCTTTATACTGCTCTGCCTGATCTGGGGCAGTTCATTTATTTTAATGAAGATTGGTAAGGAAGCCCTGTCTTCTTACCAGATCGCTGCCATGCGCATTTTTTCTGCGGGTGTTATTTTTATTCCTGTTGCTGTTTTTCATCTGCGTAAGCTGTCGCGCAAAAAGATCATTATTATCATCATCGCCGGTTTTTTTGGCAACCTGTTGCCAGCCTTTCTTTTTTCAGAAGCGGTTTCGCGGATGGATAATAGTTCGCTGGTAGGCATTCTGAATTCCCTCACTCCTATTGCAGTGTTGTGTATCGGCGCTTTGTTTTTCAGGGACCGGATACCTGCCCGGAAGATAACAGGCGTATTGATAGGATTTGCCGGTCTCTGCCTGTTGACCTTCACCCAGCAGAATGTAAGCCTGACCAATCTTGGGTATGCTTCCCTGGTGCTGCTGGCAACTATTTCCTATGGATTAAACGTGAATATCGTCAGTCATTATCTCGGTAATGTTACACCCGTGCAAACAACTGCGATCTCACTGGCTTTTATGGCTATCCCTTCTGCATTTATTTTATACTATAGCGGGTTCCTTCAACTCGATTTCAGCGATACCAGCCTGCAATGGTCAGTACTGGCAACGGTAATGCTGGGTATTGTAGGCAGTTCCATCGCCACCGTATTGTTTTATATGCTTGTTCAGCGCGGCGGTGGCCTTTTTGCATCACTGGTCACGTATGGAATACCTTTTGTAGCCGTTCTCTGGGGATTGGTGTATCACGAACCGGTCACCCTGAAAGAGATCGGTTGCCTGCTGATCATATTACTGGGAGTATACCTGGCGAACATGCAGCCACGGCCGGGTAAGAAGTAATGTCAGCTTCTGACAACGAATTATAATTTACCGGGAGATTTTTTCAGACCGCCATGATCTCTTTTTCCTTGGAAGCTAAATGCTTTTCGACGGTAGAGATGAATTTATCGGTCACCTGCTGCACTTCTGCTTCTGCATCTTTTGCGGCATCTTCACTCAGGCCGTTTTTCTGAAGTTTTTTAATGCCTTCAATAGCATCGCGGCGGATATTGCGGATCGCCACTTTTGAGTTCTCGCCTTCACCCTGGCATTTTTTTACCAGTTCTCTTCTTCTTTCTTCGGTAAGTGGCGGAAGGAAAATGCGGATAATGCTGCCATCATTCTGAGGTGTGACACCGATATTGGCGGCAATGATGGACCGCTCGATCGGTTGCAGCATATTCTTTTCCCAGGGCTGAATACTTAGCGTACGGGCGTCCATGACACTGATATTAGCGACCTGGTTGATGGGCATGGGTGATCCATAATAATCCACAACCAATCCATCCAGCATTTGCGGGTTGGCCTTACCGGCCCTGATCTTGATCAGTTCAGCTTCAAGGTGACTGATCGCCTTTTTCATTTGTTCGTCAGTTCCTGCAATAATGCTTAAAGTATCTTCTGCCATAAACGTTTTTGTTTTCTTATTCTTTCCGAAAAAAGATGTTGGCAAAGCTAATTAAAAAAGATCAGTCGGCAGTTGGCAGCCGGCATCAACAGTCTTTTGACAGCAATAATCTTTTCTTAAAAAAAGAATATTCTTTAGTAGTATAAATGGGCTGCCGGCTGTTAAGATTGATCAGCCGTAGCCGCTTCTGCTGTCAGCGTAACTACTTTGGAAGGAGTTTTTAATTCTGTAGCCCCATTCATCCGCTTGGCAATAACCATTGTGCGTTTTGGACGGCGGTAGTACAGCATTCCAAAACCGGAAAAAGCCAGTGCCAGCATCACCAGGATCAGGTTGGTAGAACCTAATGATTTACCAAGATAAGCCAGGATAACAAAGCTGACATTCAGCCCTACACATACCAGTGTAACGGCAGAATGACCCAGGCCCCAGTTGAGCAGGAGGTGATGAATGTGATTTTTATCGGGCGTAAAAGGTGAGCGCCCGTTGAAGATGCGGATAGCGAAAACACGAAGTGTATCCAGCAAAGGAATGATCAAAATAGAGAACCCGACAGCTACTGCAGATGGCACAGGGATCGCCACAGCCGGATCATTGGCTACATTGATGAATTTGATCACGAGTATCGCATTGACCAATCCTATCATCAGCGATCCCGAATCGCCCATGAATATTTTCGCCGGGTGATGATTAAAGATCAGGAAAGCGGCCAGGCTGCCCGTCAATGCATAAGCGAGCAATGCATAGGCCTGGTATCCGTTTATAAAGAAATAAGTGCCGAAGATGATCATGGTGAGCATGCCTAAACTGGCTGCCAGTCCATCGATACCATCGATCAGATTGAATGAATTGATAACAACGATAATGGTGAGATAAGATAATGCAAGTGCAAAGCCTTCGGGTAATTGATAAAATCCGAACAACCCATACATGCTGTCGAGGCGGATGCCACCCAAATGAATAAGAATGGAAGCGGCCACCATTTGCCCGATGAATTTTTTGCTGGCAGATAATACAACAAGATCATCTTTTAATCCTAAAAAAAAGATAACAAGTGCTGCTGCAAAAAAGTATTGAAATTCAGGATTGAAATATCCTTGTATCGATAATAAAGAAGCGAGTAAAAAACCGCCAAAGATCCCTACGCCACCTAATGAAGCGACGGCATGCGTATGTACTTTTCTTTCATCAGGAACGTCGTAGAGCTTTTTCTGTTCTGCGATTTGCAGTACAACAGGTATTGCAAGGAAAGATATAATGAAAGAAACGGAGGCTGTTAACAATACATCAAGCATCAAACAGGGATTTACGGTACAAAAATAGGTCTTAACCTTTTTATCTTACACGGGGTATTAATTATTTAATACGCTTAGATATCTAACTTTCAATCCAAATAACAAGCCTGATCGTTACAGATTAAATATCAAAGTTGATTTTTTTTGCGAAAAAGATCGCATTTTTGCCGGGTCTCTCACAGTTTTGAGGCAACAAGATACAAAAAGTTTAAAAAGTACCTAAATTTTTATGCCTGATTTAAAAGCAATTGCATCGCAGATAAGACGTGATATCCTCCGTATGGTACATGGTTCCAAAAGCGGTCATCCCGGTGGTTCGCTGGGTTGTACAGACTATTTTACAGCCCTGTATTTCAAAGCCATGAAACATAATCCTTCGTTCGATATGAACGCTACGAATGAAGACGTATTCTTTCTTTCCAACGGGCATATTTCACCTGTTTTTTATTCGACACTGGCCCGCTCCGGGTACTTCGATATTAAGGAATTGGCCACTTTCCGCAAGATCAATTCCAGGCTCCAGGGACACCCTGCTACGCATGAACATCTGCCTGGCATCCGGATTGCCAGCGGTTCCCTCGGACAAGGCATGAGCGCCGCTATAGGCGCGGCTTTGACCAAAAAACTGAATAAAGAAAGCAACCTCGTTTTCTCCCTTCACGGCGATGGCGAACTCGACGAAGGACAGATATGGGAAGCGGTTATGTTTGCTGCCCATCATAAAGTAGATAACCTGATCTCCACGATCGATTGGAACGGCCAGCAGATCGATGGCCCTACGGATAAGGTCATGAGCCTCGGTAATATAAGAGAAAAGTTCAATGCATTTGGCTGGACCACCCTCGAAATGAATGGCAATGATATGGATGATGTAGTGGCTGTTCTTGACAAGGCAAAATCACTGACCGGCCAGGGCAAACCCATTGCAATAATGATGCATACGATCATGAGCAAAGGCGTTGACTTCATGGAAAATGATCATAACTGGCATGGTGTAGCTCCGAATGATGAACAGCTTGCCAAAGCGCTGGCGCAGTTGCCTGAGACATTGGGAGACTATTAAATGATTTGGAGATCGGGAATTAGTTAATTTTCAAATTTCCAAATCTCTCTCCTACTCACTTCTTAACGAAAATTCCTGCGTAGCCGCTTTGCGGGAGGGCAGCCAGGAAGCCAGGATGGCAATGATGAAGACAGTAGCTGCCACCAGTAAATAATCCATAGCTCTTGGTTTTACCGGGAAATAATCGATCAGGAAAGAACCTCCTTCCAGCGCAATAAGATGAAATGTCTTTTGCAGGTAGATAGTGAATGAAGCCAGCAGCATTCCTATTACCGTACCAATAGCTGCCAGCAATAATCCTTCGCTTAAGAATATCTTCTGAATAAAATTCCGGTTGCCACCCAGTGCATATAATACACTGATGTCTTTTTGTTTTTCCAGCACCAGCATGGTCAATGCTCCAATGATCGTAAATGATGCCACGACCAGGATCAAACTCAACACACTGTAAATGATCCAGCGTTCAATGTTCATTACGGAATAAAGATTCTGGTTCTGCTGGTAACGCGTTTGCACTTTGTAACGATCACCCATGATCTTTTCCAGTTGTTTTTGTATGGCTTCCGCCTGCAAGGGATCGCGCAGACTTATTTCCGCAGCACTGTATTGATCAGGACCCAGCCTCAATGCCTTTTTAATAAACCCGATATTGGTGATCGCGTATTTGTTATCGAAATCCTGCTGGATGATGAAGGCAGAAGACGTGCGGATCGAATCGTTGCTGATATCGTTCAGCGGATCGATCTGTTCGGAACTGCTTTTGCGGGGTAAATAAACCTTAAGAATAAAAATATTCTTATCGGCCTGTATTCCCAATGCTCCTTCCACACCGGCGCCCAGTACCAGTTTGGGTATTTCCTCATTGCCCAGGTCATATTCACCTTTGACAATATGATCTGCAACGCCGGTTACATAGCGGTAATTATCATCTACTCCTTTCAGATAAGCCACGGATTGATATTCGCCGTTTTGCAATAGCGCCTTTTCCTCTACTATCAGTGAAAAGTTCTTAATCCCATTGATTCCTTTCAACTGCTGTAGCTGCGCAGGTGTAAGCGTGATATTTTTTCCCGAAGCAGGAGATATTTTCAGATCGGTATAAAAAGAGGAATATAACGATTTTACCAGATCCTCAAACCCGTTGAAGACACTTAACACCAGGATGAGCGCATATGTAACCAGGATAATGGCAACGATACTTACCCATGCGATCACATTGATGGCATTGGTAGATTTTTTTGCTTTGAAATAGCGCCAGGCGAAAAGAAAATGCAACGCGTAAGGTTTAAGAGTTTAAGGATTGAATGGTGTAAGCATTGCCGTAGATAAAAAAGATGTTATGATCAGCCTGTTTTTAACGGGGAAAGTTAATAAGGTTTAAGAAGGTTTCCTGTTAAACAACCTTTAAACCATTCAACCCTTTCAACGTCTATTCTTCTCCCGGTGGTTTGATCTTTTTAAACAGCTCTTCCATTTTGAACACGTGATCCAGTGTATCATCTTTAAAAAATCGCAATACGGGTATGCTGCGCAACTGGTGTCTTACCCTGCCAGCCAGTTCTTTTTTTATTTCATGATGACGGTCATCGATCTTTTTGATAGCGGTATCCACATCTTTTACCTGGAAAAAACTAAGGTAAAAACGGGCTTCCAGCAGGTCGGGTGTCACTTTTACGGCAGAAATCGAAACCATTCCTCCATCGATCATATTCAATCCAAAACGCTGAAAGATCAGGTTGATCTCTTCATTGAGCAAGCCTGCTATCTGTTTCTGTCTTTTTCCTTCCTCCATAATATTATTGTTTACCGCTATTATTTGCCGCTTCACCGGTTAAAGCTTCGGCGGACGCTGTAAAATTAGTTACTTTGCCCCGTTTAAGCGATTTATAGAAGATAATGAAGAAATATTCAAGGATTTTCGGGTATCTCAAAAAGCAAAAAGGTGAATTAGGCCTTTATTTCCTTTGTACCATACTGGCAACACTGTTTGGTGTGATCTCTATCGGCATGCTGATCCCTTTTTTCGGGTTGATCTTTGACACCGGCCAGCCGGGCATGCCTTTTATCAAATCCAACGTATTAGGTTCTTTTATTACCGATTCACTGATCAATATTAAGGCCGAATACGGAAAGATCAGCGCCCTGGGTGTGGTATGCCTGTTTATCATCACGGCTACTTTTTTAAAGAACCTGTTTATTTACCTGTCCAACCGTATTTCAGTACCTCTTCGCACGTCCATTATCACGCAATTACGAAGCGATCTCTACGATAAGATCCTTTTCTTACCCATTGGTTATTTCACCGAGAAAAAGAAAGGAGACATTATTTCACGCATGACCAATGATATCGGCGAGATCGAGGCATCGGTAGTAGGTATGCTGGATGGTATGATCAAAGACCCGCTGACCGTGCTGGGCTATCTGACTTTCCTGGTCATCATTTCACCCAAATTGTCTTTATTCCTGTTGATCCTGTTGCCGGTAACGGGTCTGATCATCGGCAGGGTGAGCCGGAAATTAAAACGCCAGTCGCAGGATGCGGCTGTCAAACTCGGGGAAGGTCTTTCCATTCTTGATGAAACATTAGGAGGATTGCGGGTGATCAAAGCGTTCCTGGCCGAGAAATTATTAAGCGGACGTTTTCATACGATCAATAAAGAGTTGTTTCATATCCGCAAAAAAATGGGCGCCCGTCGGGACCTGGCTTCTCCTCTTACTGAATTATTGGGTGTAATTGTATTGTGCACCATTCTCTATTTTGGTGGCACGATGGTGATCAATGGCAATGGATTGCATGGTGAAGAACTGATGACCTATATCGCTTCTTTCGCATTGATCATTAACCCGGCCAAGAATATCTCTACTTCATTTTTTAATATTCAGCGGGGCGCTGCTGCACTGATAAGAGTGGAAGAAGTATTGAACACACCTGTTTTGGTACAGGATAAAGCCGATGCCAAAACACTTCCTTCTTTCAATGATAAAATTGAATTCAGGGATGTAGTATTTTATTATGATGATGCGCTGATACTGGACAGGGTCAACCTCGTGATTGAAAAAGGAAAGACGATCGCACTGGTGGGTTCATCGGGCGCTGGTAAATCAACCCTGGCCGACCTGGTACCACGTTTTCATGATGTTACTTCCGGCGAATTACTGATCGATGGTGTAAATATCAAGGATTATACATTGCATTCCTTACGCGGGTTAATGAGTATCGTTACACAGGAGCCTATTCTTTTCAACGATACCATTGCCAACAATATAAAACTGGGTAAAGAAAATGCAACCGATGAAGAAGTGATAGCTGCTGCGAAAGTGGCCAATGCCCATCATTTTATTACACAAAAAGAAGAAGGATACGATAATAATATCGGCGACCGTGGCAATAAACTCAGTGGTGGTGAAAGACAACGGCTGACCATTGCCAGGGCCGTGGTAAAAAATCCGCCAATACTTATACTGGATGAAGCAACTTCTTCACTCGATACCGAAAGCGAGCGGCTGGTGCAGGATGCGATCAATAATATGATGCAGAACCGTACGAGTATTGTGATCGCTCACCGTCTTTCTACTATCCGTCATGCGGATGAGATCATTGTTTTACAAAAAGGAAAGATCGTCGAACGCGGTACGCATGACCAATTAATAGAACAGAATGGTTTTTATAAGAAGCTGGTGGATATGCAGGAGGTGAAATGATGAATGAAAATGATGAATTAAGAATTATGAATGGGAGTATACCAGAAGTTAATGTTTTACTGTTATGCTCCCATTCATAATTCTTAATTCATCATTCACACATTCTACTTCAGCACTTCTCTCGAAATAACCACTTTCTGAATCTCACTGGTTCCTTCTCCTATCGTACAGAGTTTTGAATCGCGGTAATATTTTTCTACAGGGAAATCTTTCGTATACCCATAACCACCGAAGATCTGTACGGCATCCGTAGATACTTTAACAGCTATTTCGCTGGCATAATATTTTGCCATCGCCCCTGCTTTGGTCACCGCTTCGCCGCGGTTTTTCAGATCGCAGGCCTGCAGGGTCAGCAGGTCTGCCGCCATGATCTCGGTCGCCATATCAGCGAGTTTAAAAGAGATGCCCTGGAAATTAGAAATGGGCTGGTCAAACTGGTGGCGTTCCTGTGAATATTGTAAAGCCGCTTCATACGCGCCTTTCGCAATACCCAATGACAAAGAAGCGATAGATATACGACCCCCATCCAATACTTTCAATGATTGTTTGAAACCATCTCCTATTTCACCGAGACGATTGGCATCGGGCACCCGGCAATTATCAAAGATCATTTCCGCCGTTTCACTGGCGCGCATACCCAGTTTATTTTCTTTCTTACCGGCACTGAAACCTTTGGTTCCGCGTTCGACAACAAAGGCAGTAGCATTGTTCTTTGCTCTCGGCTCCCCGGTACGGCAGATCACTACTGCTATATCACCGCTTTTTCCATGGGTGATCCAGCTTTTGGTACCATTGATGACCCAGTCATTCCCATCTTTCACGGCGGTGGTTTTCATATTTCCTGCATCACTGCCGGTGCCGGGTTCTGTCAGTCCCCAGGCGCCTATCCATTCGGCTGTCGCCAGTTTGGGTAAATATTTTTTCTTTTGTTCTGCATTTCCGAATGCCATTATGTGACCCGTGCACAGGGAATTATGGGCGGCTACGCTTAACCCGATAGAACCGCATACCTTGGCTATTTCTTCGATCACTGTTTTATATTCGTAATAGGATAAACCTGCGCCACCATATTCTTCAGGAACAAGTACACCCATCATACCCAGTTTGCCCATTTCTTTAAAAATGTGCACAGGAAATTCCTGGCTTTCATCCCATGTCATGACATGTGGTTTGATATGCTGACGGGCAAAATCACGCGCCATTTGCGCTACCTGTGCTGTTACTTCTGAAACCTGGAAATCCATATAAGAATTAGTATTAAATAATATGTTACAAAGAGTGCCACCCTGTTTCGCCTTGCGAAATAAAGTGGCACATCCTTCACCTTCTGTGATCTTTGGGCAAGCAATCAGAAAAGGCAACGCAAGATAAGTCAAGTTTTAAAATTATACTAACAATTGTTAGCTTAATTTATTTTTAAAACTCCAGTTCCAGCCGGTCCCAGGCTAAGTGTATCCCCGGAGGAAGTTCCTTTTCAATGACTTCATGAAGTCCCAATTGGTGAGAGATGTGCGTAAAATAAGCGGTAGGAATGTTCAATTCCTGTACCAAAGCAATTGCTTCTTCCAGGCTGAAATGAGAAATATGTGTTTCTTTTCTCAATGCATTCAGCACGAGCACTTCGGTTCCTTTTATTTTTTCTTTCTCTGCATCTTCTATCCTGTTCGCATCAGTTATATAAGTAAATTTTCCAAAGCGAAAACCCATGACCGGCATTTTCAGGTGCCATACAGGGATGGGCAATATAGGTATGTCGCCTACCGTGAACGGATCAGTCGTGATCGTATTCAGGTTAAGCTGGGGTATACCCGGGTATTTCTTATCGGAAAATGCATAATAGAAGTCCCTGCGCAATGCTTCCACCGTTAAAGGATCCGCATAGACTTCCATCGGCTTTTTAGTGAGATAATTAAATGCCCGCACATCATCCAGTCCTGCAATGTGGTCTTTATGCGAGTGAGTAAATACAACGGCATCCAGCTTTCTTACATTTTCGCGTAGCATCTGGTAGCGAAAATCCGGACCTGTATCGACTACCAGCGTAGTTGCAGCCGATTTGACCATGATGCTCGAACGAAGTCGTTTGTCTTTTTTGTTGGTAGAACGGCACACTTCGCAATCGCACCCGATCATCGGAACCCCGCTGCTCGTACCGGTACCAAGAAATGTTATTTTAAGAGAAGGATAGGCCACGGGAGTAAAAATAAGAAATAAGGAACAGAGAAATAAGAAATGAGAAAGTAACTGCCGATCGGACCTTCACTTTCTCATTCCTTATTCTTTATTTTTCATTTCTTATTTCTCATTGTCTTCCGTCTCCAGCTTTGAAATGATATTCAGGTAAAGTTTTTTGGATTCTTCCGTCAATACATCGGTATTGATCTCGAGTTGAGGGATGAGGTCGAGCAGGGTGTTGATACGACCTTCTGTTTGAAGGAATTTATTAAGAACGACTACTTTTTTTGATTCCAGGATACAATACCCACTTTGAAAAGTACCTCTTTCATAGCGGAGCACGTAACCGGATTCTTCAGGGATGCTGTGCAACTTGTCGAGCGTGGATTGTGTATACTTCATGTCCTGTTTATTCGTAATAAGCTCCAAAATTAGTTTTATACTTCAAGTACTTATCATGTACTTATCCACAAGCTTTTCCGTTTTTGATAACAGGGTTGATATATTTGGTAACCGCCACTTGTCTATGAAAAGATTTTTTCTTACTCATCTTGTCTGCTGCGCCAGCATTATCACCATTGCCCAAAAAACGCTTCCGGCATTTGGAAAAATCGATGCCAGAGATCTCCAGCTAAAAGCCTGCCCTTTCGAGCCCGATACATCTGCCATGAAATTGTTCGATGTACAGGAAATCGAATTTGATCCTGACCAATATGTATCTAAACTGACCACCGAAAAAAGAGTGCGGATCAGTTTGACATTGATGGCCGAAGAGATCATTTTCAAAAGGAAAAAGTAATTATTTACTCTGCATTTTTATCACCGGAACAATCATTTCTTCCAGGCTTACACCGCCATGCTGAAAAGTATTGCGGTAATAATTGACATAGTGGTTATAGTTATTGGGGTAGCAAAGAAATCCATCTTCTTTTGCGAAAATGAATGATGAATTGATCGTCGGCACCGGCAATCCTGCTTCCCGTGGATCGCGGAAGGCCAGCACTTCTTTTGGTTCATAATTGAGATTGCGGCCATGTTTGTACCGGAGATTGGTAGTCGTTTGTTTATCCCCTATTACCTTATACGGCGTTTTTACCCGCACACTGCCATGATCCGTTGCCAATACGATCCTGATATTTTTATCAGCGATCTTTTTCAACGCCTGGTGAAGAGGAGAATGTTCAAACCAACTGGCGGTGATACTGCGATAACTCATTTCATCGCCTGCCAGTTCTTTCAGCACCTCCATTTCAGTACGGGCATGGCTCAGCATATCGACGAAATTGTATACGATTACATTGATATCATTGTTCAGCAGGTTATGAATGTTATTCACCAGTTCCAGTCCCGCATGGTTATTCACCACTTTGGTATAGGAAACTTTAAGATCACCTTTTCCAAGCCGTTTCATTTGTGCCCTGAAAAATTCTTCTTCATGAAGATTCTTTCCTCCTTCTTCATCATCATTTTTCCATTGGGCCGCAAATTTCTTTTCAATATCGACAGGTAATAAACCCGCGAATATTGCATTACGCGCATATTGCGTAGCGGTAGGAAGAATACTGTAAAAACTATCTTCTTCTAATATCCGGAAGCTTTCAGCGAAAGTGGGTTGTATGGTTTTCCATTGATCAAAGCGAAGGTTATCGATCAATATAAAAAACAAAGGTGTTCCTTTTTCCAGGTGCGGCAGTACCTTGAATTGAACCAATGTATGGCTCATCACAGGCCCATCGGTACTTTTCGGAGACACCCATTTTGTATAATTCCGGGATATGAACTTAAAAAATTCGGTATTCGCTTCTCCTTTCTGGCTTTGCAATACTTCCTGCATTTCGGGGCTATCGCTTTTTTGCATTTCCAATTCCCAGTACACGAGTTTGCGATAGATCTCCATCCACTCGTTATAATCGGGATTGCTGTTAAGCGCCATGAAAAGATTGCGGAATTGCTGCTGGTAGGCGGTCGTGGTTTTTTCAGCGACCAGTCTTTTGTTATCGATGATCTTTTTCAGGCTTAACCACACCTGGTTGGGATTGACGGGTTTGATCAGGTAATCGCTGATCTGTGAACCG